>CAZKMM010000138.1:0-6149 GCA_964553915.1 uncultured bacterium | reverse complement strand
GGCTTCTTTTTTCTTCCTCCGAAGCGTTGATACTAACTGCCAGATTCACCCCCAGCTCCCAGGCAGAGGGAATTAAATCAATAATTCCTGCGGTGGAGATGGTAATTCTTCTCGGTGAATATCCCAGCCCCTGGCGATAGGTGAAAATACTGAGGGCTTTTTTCACCTCTTCAAAATTATCTAAAGGCTCACCCATTCCCATCATCACCAGCCGATGGATTTTAAATTTTTTTGGATACAGGGACCGAACCGCAAAATACTGCCCGAGAATTTCTCCACTGGTAAGATTTCTTTCAAAGCCTCGCTGGGCGGTATAGCAGAATTTACAGCCAAATTTACATCCCACCTGAACCGAAAGGCATAAACTATTTTCCCGCTGGGTATGGTCTGGAATTAAAACCGCTTCTATTGTTTTTTTATCTTCCAGCTCCAGGAGGAATTTGCTGGTTTCATCTTCAGCTTTTTTTTGCTCCAGAATCCGGGGAATATAAAAATAAAAATTTTCTTCAAGCTCTTGCCGGAGGGATTTGGGCAGGTCGGTCATCTCAGCAAAGCTGGTGGTATGTTTTTTATAGAGCCAGAGAAGAATCTGACGGGCACGATACCGCTCCCAGCCCTTTTCCACCATCCACTGCTCAAGTTCTGCTTGAGAGAGGTTTAAAAGATTTTTTCTCTTTGAAGGCATTTTTTATTTCTCGCTCCAAAAAGTCAGCTCAGGGGAATTATTTGCAAAATAAACTCTGTTGCCCCCTGCCCAATCTCTGCCCAGAAAAGATTCATCTGGAATTAAGTCTGAGAATGAGTAATCTCAAGAGCATTAAAGAAAAAATTTATTTCCCAGCGGGCGGTATCTGGACCGTCAGAGCCGTGCACCGCATTTCTTTCCACATTGGTTCCGAATTTTTTCCGGATGGTCTCTGGCTCTGCTTTTTCCGGGTCAGTTGCTCCCATTAGCTGGCGGTTTTTTTCAATCACATTTTCACCCTCCAGCACCAGCACCAGACAGGGTCCTGAGGACATAAAATCAGTCAGGGATTCATAAAAAGGCTTGTCCTTGTGCACAATGTAAAAAGCCTTTGCCTGCTCTTTGGTGAGATGAAGCATTTTCATTGCGATGATTTTAAACCCGGCTCGTTCCCAGGTGCTGATAATCTCGCCCATCACCCTTTTTGCCACCGCATCCGGCTTGATAATGGCTAAAGTCCGCTCCATCTTCCGCCTCCTTATAATTTACTTGCCTGAAAAAAATCAGTTTCCGTTTAAAACCCGGTAAGCCTGAAGAATCCAGGCTCCCAGCTTGATGGTGTTCCAGAGAGAAATTGCCTTGAGGCTAAATCTTGGTTTTTTGGGAGGAGCATCTTTTACCGCCAGAATCCACTCATCCGGATCTGGCTTATCAACAACTCCCTGAAGGTCGTAAATGGCAAAATGAATTACCCCTGCGGATTTAATTGCGCCCGCATCCAGTTCCAGAGGCTCGGGCTCGGTATAAATTGGAGCGTGCCCCTCCCCGGGAATGGTTTGCCCGATGCTCATTCCCACCTTGGTGCCATAATGTTTGTAAATTACCCTGGAAAGCAGGTAAGAAAGATAACGAACATCATTCTGGGTAAAGCCAATTTTTTTCAAAGCCCCATAATTAGCACTTCCAAAATTCATAAAAGAATATACATCCCAGTTAATCAAAAGGCTGGGACCTCCTGCCAGGTCCTGCAATACCGGACGGTTAATCGCTAAATCCACTGCAGCATAGTCCATCGCGGTAGAGATGGCAATGGTGCCGTGCTCGTGAAGTTTGTCCAATACCGCCTGAAACTTGGGGATGGATTCCTCAAAACTCCTTTTCCCCATTGCTTTTAAAATCCTCCCGAAAGTTTGTTCCTGCATCATCGGTCGGATGAGCTCGCAAAGTTTTTTACGATTGGGGTCTTTTTTCGCCTCCTCTCCGCAGAAAGGTCCGAGGTTAGAGCCGGGCTGACAATCAGGCGGTTCTATATCAACAATCATTGCGTCAATGTGATGGTTGTATTTATCTGCCCAGGCATAAATGGCATCCAGATATGCCAGATATTCCTCCGCATATTCCTTGTTGAGATAAAGGCAATGGTCCCGGGAGAGCTGAGGCCAGAAAATTATCTGCAATCCATTTGCTTCATAAACATCCAGAAGATGGTCCAGTTCCTCTCCCAAATCCTCCGGCCAGATGCAGGGAGCAACCAGAAGATTATATTTTTTTGCCAGCTCAATTACCTTGGGGTCTAAAAGCTCCTCAATGGTCATATATTCCGCGGTGACCACAAGTTGAGGATGCTCCAGGTCAAATTGAAGCCGGAATTTTGGCTCTGGCTTTTCCCCTGAGCGGAGCCCAAAAGATAAACTGAAAAAAACCAGACCGAGAAAAAAACCGATTGTTTTTCTCATTTTCCTCTCTTTAGAAAAATTTTGATAAATCTTACCTGAGGGAGAAAAACCTGTCAATTTCCTGATTAAGGAATCAGCACCACTTTAAATGCCTGCTTTTTTTCGCTCAAAAGCAAATCAAATGCCTTCTGCACTTCATCTAGAGAAAAGCGGTGAGTAATCCAGGGCTTTACCTTATATCTTCCGCTCGCCAGATAATCCAGAGCGGTCTGGAACTCAGAAATTCGGAAATTACTGGAGGTGCAGATTCTCCGCTCTCCGCTTAAATTCAGGGCAGGAAATTTAATGTCCCCGGAATGAACCGCCATATTTACCAGGGTGCCTCCTTCCTCTAAAAGCTCCAATCCCAGCTGGAGGCTCTGCTCTGTGCCAATAGAATCATAAACTGCGCTCACACCCTTTCCTTTAGTCTCCTTGAGCACCTGCTCCTTAATCTCTTCTTTACTGGCATCAATCACCACATCTGCTCCGCATTCCTCTGCAATCTTCAAAGCCAGGGGAGAAATATCCGTGATGATAGTTTTGCCTGCTCCCAGGCATTTGGCAGACTGCATTATGGCGTTTCCAGCCGGTCCACAGCCCAGACAGAGAATTGCAGAGCCCGGTCGGATATTTCCCCTTCTGGCAACATGGAGCCCGACCGCTAAAATATCCAGCATTGCTGATTCTTCACTGGAGATATTTTCCGCAAGAGGATAGACCAGATTTGCCCAGGCAAGACAGTATTGGGCATAAGCTCCCGGATAATATTCCCGCTTTCCCCAGCCCTGACCGTGTCCCATATGAATGGTGTTCTTGCAGAGATTTTCCCTTCCGGTCCTGCAGTAATCACACTTTCCGCAGACCTTAAAACAAAGAACCGCCACCCGTTTACCAATAAGCTCCTTGTTAGATGGGTCATTTACCTCAACCACGGTGCCAGCATATTCATGTCCAAGCACAATATTAGGGGGATTGGGCTTTTCTATGCCTAAGGTATGAAGAGCCCAGGGGTTTTCGCCCTGATAATATCTCAGGTCAGAACCGCAGATTCCACAGGCTTCTACTTTGAGCATCACTTCATCCGGGCTGGTAAATTCAAACCAGGGAATTTCCTTTACCTTCAAAGTAAAAGGCTTTTCCAAAACCACAGCTTTCATTTTTCTACTCATTTCTGCCCACCTTTTTATCTTATTTATCTTAATTAAATAATAAAGCAAAATCTCATCAGCAAGAAGTTTGAATTAAATTGAAAAGATTGGTAAATTGTTTTCTTGTTGAAAAAAAATTTCGGAGGGTGGAGATGGCAAAGTATCAGGAAGTATGGGAACGCTCTATAAATGACCCGGAGGGATACTGGGGAGAAGCAGGGAAAAAGCTTTTCTGGAAAAAGCCCTGGGAAAAGGTTTTAGACCGTTCCCGGGAGCCATTTTATCGCTGGTTTGTGGGTGGAGAGACCAATCTTTGCTACAACGCTTTAGACCGGCATCTTTCTGAGCGAGGGGACCAGCCTGCGGTCATCTGGGAAAGCCCGGAAACTCAAAGCAGAAAAGTCATTACTTATAACCAGCTTTATCAAGAGGTCAATCGTTTTTCTGCTCTTTTGAGAAAGCTCGGGGTGGAGAAAGGCGACCGGGTGGTAATTTATCTGCCAATGATTTCTGAAGCGGTTGTGGCAATGCTTTCCTGTGTGCGGATTGGAGCGATTCATTCAGTGGTTTTTGCCGGGTTCAGCTATGAGGCACTGGCGGAGCGGATTGATGATGCCCAGCCCAAGCTCTTAATTTGTGCGGAGGGAGGAAAGAGAAAAGGCAAAGAGGTTCGGCTCAAAGAGATTGTTGACCGCTCCCTGGAGGTAGCAAAAAACAAGCCGGAAAAGGTAATAATCTATGACCGGGGAATTCTTCCCTGGAATCGGGTAGAGGGAAGAGATTTGGTCTGGCAGGAGGTGATTGAGCAAGTTCCTCAGGATGCCAAGGTAGAGCCGGTCTGGCTGGAGAGCAATGAGCCCAGCTATATTCTTTACACCTCCGGCACCACGGGTAAGCCCAAAGGAGTGGTGAGAGATACCGGAGGATATATGGTGGCGCTGAGCGATTCTATGGAGAAGATTTACGGCACCGGTCCCGGAGATGTTTACTGGTCCACCTCAGACATTGGCTGGGTGGTGGGGCATAGCTACATTGTATATGCTCCTTTAATTGTCGGAGCCACTACTATTATGTATGAAGGCACTCCTGATACTCCTAATCCGGGCATCTGGTGGGAGGTGGTGGAGCGGGACAAGGTAAATGTGATGTTCAGCGCTCCCACGGCAATGCGGATTTTAAGGAAATTCCCGGAAAAATGGATTAAGGAGCATAATCTTTCTTCGCTCCGCTATCTTTTTCTGGCGGGCGAGCCGTTAGATGAATTTACTTATAAATGGGCAACCGAAACTCTGGGCAAGCCGGTTATTGACCATTACTGGCAGACCGAGACCGGCTGGGCGATTCTATCCAATTTTGCCGGGCTGGAACTTCTCCCGATTAAGCCGGGCAGTCCCACCAAGCCAGCAATGGGCTGGAAGCTTGAGGTGGTGAATGAAAAGGGTGAACCCCTGCCCAGGGGAACCAAAGGCTTTTTGGTGGCTCATCCGCCGATTCCTCCGGGAACTCTTATGACCATCTGGGGAGAAGATGAGAGATTTGTGGAGACCTACTGGAAGCAGTATCCGGGAAAACTTCTTTATCATACCGGAGATTATGCGATTGAGGATGAAGATGGATATTTCTTTGTCCTGGGCAGGGCAGATGAGGTAATCAATGTTGCCGGGCACCGGCTGGGAACCAGAGAGGTGGAGGAGGTAATCAGCGGTCATCCAGCAGTGGCAGAAGCAAGTGCCATTGGAGTGAAAGATGAAATTAAAGGGCAGGCGATTGTTGCTTTTGTGGTGGTAAAGGAAGGGGTGGAACCGGGAGAGGAGTTGAAAAAGGAGATTGTTAATCTGGTTCGGGAGAAGATTGGACCGGTGGCAACTCCCAAGGAGCTGGAATTTGTCAAGATGCTTCCCAAGACCCGCTCCGGCAAGGTGATGAGGCGGGTGCTCAAAGCAATCTGTGAGGGAGCCAAGCTGGGCGACCTTTCCACCATAGAAGACGGAGCAAGTCTTGATGAGATTAAAAAAGCAGTGGAAGCCAGCGGGATAAAAATAAAAGAATGAAGTCTTCAGAAGAGCGGGAGATTTTAGCAAAATCCAGCGACCCGGAGACTTATTTTAAAACTCGCTATCAGGAGCTTTTAGAATCTCCTTATAATGAGAAAAGCCGTCCTGGGCTCCGCTATCAAGAGATTCTGAAGATTCTCTCCCCACTTTGCGGAAAGGAAGAATGTCTGGATTTAGGATGTGGAGCAGGAATTGGCTGTTGGATGCTTGGGAAACAATGTCAGTATGTTTTAGGAGTGGATGATTCTTCTTGGGCAATTGATTTTGCTAAAAAGAATTATTATCAACCCGGTAAAATTGAGTTTCTTCAAGCAGATATTACTAATTTGGCTCTTTCTCAGAGATTTGATTTGATTATCTCGGTTCATACCTTTGAACATATTGCTGGTGAAAAAGTATCTTTACTCTTTAAAAATATTAATCAGTGGCTGAAGCCGGCGGGAAGATTTTATTTATCGGTTCCGACTGAGGCGAGCTTGGTTAATCGCTATCAGGGACTGATGGAGCGATTAAAAAAAATTCCTACCTGGGACCCGACTCATAT
>CAZKMM010000137.1:0-6181 GCA_964553915.1 uncultured bacterium | reverse complement strand
GGCTGAAAATCCCTCCTGGAACCCAGACCGGAAAGGTCTTTCGGCTCAAAGGAAAAGGTATGCCCAGCCTGGACGGATACCGGGGAGACCTTCATATCCAGATATTTGTTGAGGTGCCGGAAAAAATCTCCAGAAAAGAAAAAGAGCTTTTAGAAAAACTTGCCCAGATAGAAAATTCCAACCACCTTCCCAGACAAAAATCCTTCTGGGAAAAGGTTAAAAAAAGATTTGGATTTTGAGCCGGGCAGAAACTTTCTTAAAATAGTCTCTGGTGAAGCGTTTTAAATTTTTTCTAATTGTCTGGATGGTGGAGCTTGCGGTTGCCACCTTTTTTCTCGGCTTTCAGCTCAACAACTTTTTTTATGCAGATGACATTTTCCATCTTGCCTATGTCCGCTTTACCACTGCCCCTTTCAAGACCCTCTGGCATTATTACCTGGGAGAGGCTTTCTGGAGACCTTTTACCATTTTATCGGATTTATTTGCTTTTAAGCTCTTTGGTCAGAACCCGGCAGGATGGCACCTGATTGACCTTTTACTTTTGAGCGTTGATGCCTTTTTGCTTTCGGTTTTCTGCTATCAGGTTCTGAAAAAAGATAAACCTGAAGAAGCTGGAGCTGGTAGAGATTTAATTTTTGCCAGTGCTTTTTGCGGGATGATTTTCCTTCTCCATCCCCTCTCGCTTTTAACCGGTGCCTGGACCGCCTGCCGGGCAGATGTTCTGGGCGGAGCTTTTGCCCTTTTGTCTCTTTTGATTCTCGCCAGGGAAATGAAAAAAGAAAAAATTAGCATCCGCTCCCTTGCTCTTGCTCAACCGCTCGCTATCTTTGCCTATTTTTGCAAGGAAAGTTATTTTTTCCTTCCCCTGCTTGCTCCGGCTCTGGTGATTTTCAGCCCGGGCAGGAGAAAAGAAAATTTCCGAAAAATGATTTTAGTTTTCTTGAGCTTTGCCCTGGGATTTCTGGTTTATTTAGGGCTTCGGCTCTCTCTTTTTGGAAGGTTTGGAGGATATGAGGAGTTTGAGCTATCTTTAAGCTGGCTTCTGCCCAGATTTTTCTATCATTTTCCCCGGGTAATCAAAAAGAGCCTGTGGGATTTTATCTTCTGGAGAGCAGAGCCCGGGGGCTTTGCCTACCACTGGATTTTATGGAGCCTTTTAGGATTTTTGATTCTGTCCTTGCCAGCTCTGGCAAGGTCTTTAAAACTGGTTTTTTTCTCGCTGTGCTGGATGCTCTTTTCTCTGCTTCCAGCCTGGAATCTCTCCCATATGTTTTTTTATGGAGAAAGTCGGTTGATATTTTTCAGCTGGATGGGGTTTTCTCTTCTGCTGGGTGGAATAGTTTATCAGCTTCGGGGCTGGGGAATGAGAAGCCTGGGGATTGTTTTACTTGTGCCCTTTGTTTTTCTCAGCGGGCGGGCAGGCTGGAGAGAGCTTTTTCAATTGCAGAAGCGCTCAGAGGAGCAGAAGCTGGTTCGTGATATGCTCCTTTCTAGAACCGCAGAGCTTAAAGATATCAAAAGAATATACGTTCTGGGTTTGGATTTTGATTACTATTACCTTGACCCGATGCTCAAAGTTAAAGAGCCTTCTTTAGGAGATAAACTTTTTATCCCGGTGGGCATTGAAGGTTTTGCCTGGGTTAAAACCGAGCATTTAAAGGAGTTTCTGGCAGGGGAGAAAATAGAATTCCTGCCCCGGGTTAAAATTCTCTATCAGGGGGATAGCTGGGCAAATATCTCTGCCAATACGGTTGAGGATTTGATTCTTGCCCGGCTCAATGACCCGCAGGCGGGATTCTTTGAATGGAAAGAGAAAAGGCTGGTTGAGATCGGAACCGAGCTTTTTCAACTGGCACAAAAACGCAGTTTTTTTCAACAGAGATTTCAACACAGGCTCCGGCTCCTTCCCAGCTATAGCTTTTTAAAAAGAAACTATCCGCTTAAATGGGAGCTGAGCGAAAATCTGGAGCTTGTTATTCCTGCTCATCTGGGAGAGCCCTATCGGTTCATTGCCCAAAGCAATGACCCCTATCTGGTCTCTCCTGGATTATCTTTCCCTTCCCTTGGAGCCGGGGTTTTAGAAATAAAGATGAGAATTCAGCCCAGAACCTATCTCCCACCCCAGGAGCAAAGCGGATGTTTTTACTGGCTGAGCCAGGAGGGGCAGGAATGGAGCTCGGAGCGGGAAATTTGTTTTCCGATTATTGCGGATGGAGAATTTCATACCTACCGAATTTCTCTAGAAGCTAATCTCAACTGGCTTCGGAGCAGGAAAATTACCAGAATCCGGCTTGACCCCATCTCCTTTGCTGGCTGGTTTGAGCTGGAATCCATCCAGTTTCTGGCTAAGCCAGGAAATCTTGAATAATCCTAAAAATTGTGTTATCTTTATAAAAAGACTTTCCAAAGTCCTCCTAAAATTCAAAAAATGAATCAGCCTAAATACATAAATTCGCTTGAGGGCATTCCTTTTCTCAGTCAAAAGGAAAAGGCTGAGCTGGAAGTGGTAAGTAAGAAATTCCAAATACGGGTGAATGAATACTACCTGAACCTGATTGACTGGGAAGATGAAAATGACCCGCTCCGCAGGATTGTCATCCCTCATCTGGATGAACTGGAGGAATGGGGAAGGCTGGATGCCTCAGATGAAAATAAATACACCGTTCTTCCCGGGGTTCAGCATAAATATGATTCCACGGTTCTGTTTCTGGTCAACAGCCAGTGTGCCGGGTATTGCCGGTTTTGCTTTAGAAAAAGACTCTTTTTAGAAAAAGAAAAAGAAGAGGTGCTAAAAGACCTTGAGGAGGGGATTAGATACCTCCGGGCACATTCTGAGGCAAGCAACCTTTTGCTCACCGGGGGTGATGCCCTTTTGCTTCCCACTTCCAAACTGGAGCAGATTATCTCCCGGGCACGAGAGGTGGAGCATATCAGGATTATTCGTTTGGGCAGTAAGGTTCCTGCTTACAATCCTTATCGGATTTTAAATGATACCTCATTGCTTGAGCTGATTCGTCGCTACAGCAAGCCGAATAGGAGAATTTATGTAATGACCCATTTTAATCATCCCAATGAGCTCACCGAGCAGAGCAGGGAGGCAATCTCCCTGCTTATCAAAGCGGGCGCAATGCTCTGCAATCAAACCCCTTTAATCCGGGGAGTAAATGACAATCCTTTTGTCCTCAGCCAGCTTTTTAAAGAGCTTTCTTTTCTGGGAGTGGCTCCTTACTATGTTTTCCAGTGCCGACCAACCATAGGAAATAAAGCTTATGCGGTTCCCATAGAAGAAGGATATGAAATTTTTGAGCAGGCTCGGATGAATTGCTCCGGCTTGGCAAAACGAGCCCGGTTTGTGATGTCCCATTCCAGCGGAAAAATTGAAATTGTGGGAAAAAGCGATGGGGAGGTCTATTTCAAGTATCATCGCTCTGCCCAGCCCGAAGACAGTGGAAAATTTATGGGCTTCAAATCTAATCCTGAAGCTTATTGGTTTGATGATTATGAGGAGGTAATTCGGGAATATCCTCTAAGAAATCCCTTCCGGGTATCTGGTCCTGAATAAATTTATTTTCCTGGCTTACCTCTCACCAGAGCCTGCTCTTGAGAAGTGAGCTGATAAAGGGTGAAAATCAAATCATCCAGTTCCTTTTCCAGCTCCTTCTGCCGGGACGGCTCAAACTCCTCCATCCGAGCCTGAGCCAGCTCTATTATCTTCTCATAAAGTTCCTTTTCCCGCTCATCTTTAAGCTTTATCCTCTTAACTGGAAGTTGCTCCAGATGAAATTTTTTCAGCTGGGGCGTGCTTTTTGGATTGGTAATGAGAAAATGCCGGTAGTAAAAATTGAGTAAGGAGCTGTTGAGCAGGGCTAAAAAATATTCCAGAGCATAACCCCTCCTTTTTGCCTTTTTGGGAATTAAATAATAAACCGACTGCTCCACCAAAAACCCGCTTCGGTCCAGAGCGGAAGTTAACTTATTCCCGGTTTTTCGCACCAGAATCCTCTCCCCGGCAGTGAGCTTGGAATAACGAACCGTTCCGCCCAAAAGGTTATGAGGATGAAACTCAAAATAAAAATGCCCCTCAACTTTATAAGGAAGAACATTTTCTCCTTTAATAATCTCTTGCTGATTAGGATTGACCTTTTCTTCCGTGATAGTTCCTTTTCGGGCAATTAAACCCACCCCGCAGGTAAAATAATCAGAAAGTTTTGCCCGGCAGGTCTTGCGGATTTTTTCCAGAAGCTCTGCCCGGGCCGGTAAAAGCTCCTTCTCCAATCCCCTGCTTCGGATAAATTGTCTGGTGGTGATTTCCTTTTCCTTTCCCCCGGGCTCACTTACTAAAATCTTCCTCCCCCGAGGCGAGGATTTTTTCCTGAACCAGTAAATTAAGGTATCAGAGACCACACCGGGAAATGGCTCCCGGAAATGAAGCCGAAGAACCTCTCCCCGGCTGACCAGTAATTCCCGAAGGGGCTGGAATTGTAAATTCTCTGCCAGCCGGTCCGGAACCAGAAAACAATTTATCCCTTCCTCTTTAATCAGCTCCAGGCTCCGGCGGATGAATATCTCAAATAGATTCGGACGATAGCTATCTGCCTGATACCGCTCGATCAACCAGTCCACCACCTCAGGTGGATAAAAAAACTTCTTGTGCTTGCCTTTCAAAGAGAGCCAGGGAGGATTGCCAATAATCAGGTCAAAGCCTTGGTTCAAAATCGCCTGATGATGAGGAAAGCTGGGCGATTGAAAATCAAAAGGCTCCAGCTCCCAGACTCCCTGCTCAAACAGTCCCGGCTGGGTGCGAAGAGGCTGGTCAATCAAATAATCTCCTAAAGCCAGATTCCTCTCCAGAAAACCGAGCGAGCCCGGCTCCAGCTCATAAATGCTTTTTCCCCGAACCAGCTCCACCACCAGAGCCCGAACCGCACTCCGACGGGCAAATCCATTCAATTCCAGCCCGAATAAATGCTCCTCTGCCAGCTTCAGCCGAAGCTCCACCTCTATGGAACGGGATAAATCCCCAAGCCTCATTAAGGGATAAAAAAGCCCGCTCGGTCTTCTGGCATAATATTCTTCCTCACTTTTTATCATTTTCCGAAGCAGGCAGAGGAGAAAATTCCCTGAACCAAATGCCGGGTCTAAAATAAAAAACCGCTTATCTTCCAGCCTCCCTTCCCAGTCCAGATACTGAAAGCTCTCCTCCACCATCAACCGAACCAGCCAGCCCGGAGTGAAAAAAGTCCCGGCCCAGGCTTTGGTCCAGCCTGCCCGCTCCAATATTGCACCTAATACCTCGGGAGGAACTCCCCGGGGAAAAATGGAAGAAGAATAAAGCTCCTTAATAAAATCTCTAAGCTCAGAAATATTAATCCCAAGCTTTAAAGATAATTCCGGCAGAAAAACCTCTATCCCTAAAATCCGGTTGAACTCGGCAAGCTCCTGAAAAAATCCCTCCTCATCTCCCCGCTCCATCCAGCCTCCCAGCCAGCCTGCTTCTAAAAGCCAGTTTTCCTCAAACAGCCGAATTAAAACCAGCTCCTGAACAAGATTTAATCCTGCCTGGAAAATTTCCGGATACCGAGCTGAGCCAGGACCTATGCCTCTTCTTTCCAGCAAGCTTCTGAGGAATTTTTCCGCTCTTGACAGAACCCTGCTGGGGAAATCATACTTCCAACCCCGCTCTCTTTTCTGCCCCATTCCTTAATCTCTTAACAAAAAAGAACTCAAAAAGCAATATGATAAAAATTTAAAAATCAAAATCCCGGGGGGATTTTTGATTTTAATTGGGAAAATCTGGCTTAGAGAAAATATAAATTACCCCGAGAGAGTAATAAGGTTTATAACCGCACCGATATTAAGTAATTTTATTGCTCTGGGATTAACCCTTTGTTCACAAAGCCAGGCGGTGGGGAATCTAATTCAAAATTCCCTGAGATTTTTCCAGCAGATATTTGAAGATAGATTTTTTCCATCAGGGATTTGAAGATTTTAAATTTATGATTATAATAAAAAGCCTGAAAGGTTTTGGGGCCGGTAGCTCAGCCAGGCAGAGCAGCGGACTTTTAATCCGTTGGCCGCAGGTTCGAATCCTGCCCGGCCCACCAGAAAACTTCCTTGCTTTTTAATAATTTCTATCTTATATCTTTAATTTCGCAGGTTCAAGATATTTTTTTCCAAATCA
>CAZKMM010000136.1:0-6245 GCA_964553915.1 uncultured bacterium | reverse complement strand
TCTTTCGGGAAAATATGGAAGATGTTTATGCGGGAATTGAATGGGAGGCAAATTCCCTTCAATCAAAACAGCTCAAAAATTATCTGAAGCGAAATTTTAAAATCTCCCTTCCTGAGGATTGTGGAATTGGCATCAAGCCCATCAGCAAATTCAATACTCAACGATTGGTAAGAAAGGCGATTCAATATGCCCTGGAAAACAACCGCAAAAGCATAACCTTAGTTCATAAAGGCAATATTATGAAATACACCGAGGGCGCGTTCAGACTCTGGGGATATGAGCTGGCAAAGAAGGAATTTTCTGACCGTATCATAACCGAGCAGGAGCTTCTTAAAAAAGGTCAGGGCAGGGTTCCCCAGGGAAAGATTGTGCTCAAAGACCGAATCGCAGATGCAATGTTCCAGCAGGTTCTGCTCAGACCAGAAGAATATGATGTGATTGCCACTCCCAATCTTAATGGGGATTATCTCTCTGATGCTCTGGCGGCTCAGGTAGGCGGGCTGGGAATGGCTCCCGGCGCAAATATTGGAGACCAGGTAGCGGTTTTTGAAGCTACTCACGGCACTGCTCCCAAATATGCGGGAAAAGATATGGTTAATCCTGGCTCCTTGATTCTTTCCGGAGCAATGATGTTTGACTGGCTGGGATGGAAGGAAGCAGGAAATTTAATCCGTAAAGCCCTGAAAAAAACTATTAAGGAAAAAATTGTAACCTATGACCTTGCCCGGCAGATTAAAAATGCCAAGCAGGTTAAATGCAGTCAATTTGGAAAAGCACTCTGCGAGAAAATTAGAAGTTTAGCTGGAAAATGAGCCAAGAAAGTTCCCAGGAGCTCTGTTTTCAAATTGCCAGCAGGTTTTGTTTTCCCCGCCTGAGTGGAACCCGAGGAGAGGTTGAGGCACAAAATTTGGCAATTAAAACTTTTCAAAAGCTGGGGCTAAATCCGATTGAAGAGGAATTTCAGGCAAGTTATCTGATGATTAATTTTCTTGCCCGGCTCGCCCTTTTTCCCTGGGGAGTGTTTTTGCTTCTCTCGGGTATTTTTTATCAATATCATTATTTGGTCTCCGGGCTGGTCTTTTCTTTTTTAGCTCTGGGGGCAGGAATGGGTTTTGCTCTTTATGCCCAGAGTTCTCCAAAATTTTTAGGCTGGAGAAAAAAACACTGGAGTAAAAATATTTATGCCTGTCTTTCTCCTGAAGATTTTAGCCAGGATATTTTAATCCTTGCCCATTATGATTCTAAAAGTCAGACATTTCCTATCTGGCTGAGGGTTTTGGTTTATTATCTGGGAGGGATTCTTTCGCTTCTGGGGAACAGCACTGGAATTTATCTTTTTTTAAAAATTCTTACCCGAGGAATATTTCATCAATGGGCTTTGGCAGTATTTATTATCCCGGCTTTAATTGATTTTCTACCTCTGTTCAATCGGATTGGGAATCGTTCTCCCGGAGCGGTAGATAACGCTGGGCGGTGGGCGTGCTTTTTTCTCTGGCAGAGAGCTTAAAATTTTTTCCTTTGAAAAAAAGCCGGGTCTGGCTGGTATTGACTGGGGCAGAAGAGCTGGGATTGATTGGCTCCCGGGAATTTTTAGAAAAGCATCAAAGAGAGCTGAATCCCAAATCAACCTATGTAATTAATCTGGATGGACTGGGAGGAAGCTATAAGATTTGCGCTCTTTCCCGGCTGGGCTTTCCCGGAAAAAGCACGAGCAAAACTCTAAATCAAAAAATCTTTCAACTGGCAGAGGGGAGAGCTTTAGCATTTAAGCTGAACAAAGTCAGCCTTGGGTTCAGCACCGATGCCCAGCCCTTTTTGAAAAACGGTTATCAGGCGGTCAGCTTGGGAGAAGCGGGAAGGTATATTCATACCTATCAGGATAGTCTGGACAAGCTCATCCCCCAGAATTTAGCGGATTATCAGGAGATAATCCAGGAGTTAATCCTCTGGCTTGACCAGAGCCAATGAATCCTCCTTACATCATCTCTGCTTCCCGCCGAACTGATATACCTGCTTTTTATTCTGAATGGTTTATCAGGAGGGTGCGAGCGGGCGGGCTGAAAGTCCGCCATCCTTTTTCTCAAAAGGAGCTGAAAATCTCTTTAAATCCTGAGGAGGTGGTTGGTATTGTTTTCTGGACCAAAAACTTTTCCCCTATGTTTTCGCATCTAAAAGAACTGGAGGAAAGAGGATTTTTTTATCTAATCCATTACACAATTACCGGGCTGGGAAGTTCCTTTGAGCCCCGGGTTCCAGAGCCAGAAAAATCAATAGAGCTATTTCAGAAGTTGGCAGAAAGAGTGGGAAAGAAAAGAATCTTTTGGAGATTTGACCCGATAGTTATTACCGAAAAAATTGGAGAAGAAGAAACCCTGGAAAGGTTTGAAAAGATTCTGGTTAATTTAAAAAATTATACTGAGCGGGTATATTTTAGCTTTCTTGAACTTTATGCCCGGGTGAAAAGAAGAATTAAATATTATGAAAAAGAGCATCAAGACCGGGTTCTGGAGCCGACCCCAGCTGAGAAGGAAAAAATTGCCCAGAGATTAAAAGAGCTGGCACATAGGCACGGGTTAAGTATCTATGCCTGCTGTGAGCCAGAACTGGTAGGCTTTGGCATCCAGCAGGCTCATTGCATTGACGCCAGACTGGTCGCTGAGCTCTCTGGAAAAAATTTCCCCAGCAAAATCAGTCCGAGCAGAAGGTTTTGTGGATGTTATTATTCGCTGGATATTGGCGCCTATGATACCTGTCCGCATCTTTGCTGGTATTGTTATGCTAACAACCATCCCCAGCTGGTTAAAAAAAGATATACCCAACATCGCTTAGAAGGAGAATATCTGGTAGAATAAAAAGAGCCTAAAAGGCAAAAAGGTTATTAATATGTCTGCCCATTTTAAAAATATGAGGAGCACAGAGCTTAAAAAAGAGATTGAAAATGCGGTTCTTTTTGCCCTTTATCGTTCACCGGAGCCGGAGTTTCTGAAAAATATTTCCCGATGGGATGAAGTTTGTAGATTTTTAATTTCCCGAAAGCTGGCAGGAAGATTTTTCCACCGGCTCCAGAATTCAAACCAATCGCTGGTGCCAGAGTCTGTTTATTCGGAATTAAAGCAGGTTTATCAATTATTTGCTGTTAAAAACCAGTTATTTTTAAAGGAGCTGGAACGAATCTGGTCTTACCTGGAAAAAGAGATTGATGAATTGATGATTTTTAAGGGGATGGGCTTAATTATTTCTGGATTTTATCACCTCGGGGAAAGGTATCAGGTAGATATGGATTTTCTGGTGAATAATTTTCCCAGGGAAAAGCTCTGCTCTCTGGTCCAGGAGCTCGGTTATTTATCAGTTCAACATAGCGACCAGTTCTGGTGGAGTGAGGAGCATTTTCTCCTGAAAGGGAGCAAGGGAGCAGGAGACCTTTTTTCGGTTTTTCTGGAATTTCACTGGGATTTTAAGCCCATCAATCAAACTTCAGGCAGGGAACTGGTAGAGGCATTATTGAGCAACCAAGAAAGGATAGAAAGAGAAGGCAGAACCTATGTTATTCCGACTGCGGAAATTCAATTTTACCTTTCCGCCATTCATGGCAGTGCTCTTCATCCTTTTGACTCCTCTTATTTCTGGGTTTCTCTGATGGACTTAAGCACCATTGCTTCGAAAGTTAGTTTGAATCTGGATTTGATTCTTGACCTTGCCAAGAAGCAAAGACTGATTGAGCATCTGGCGGTGATGATTTATCTAATTGGGAAAAAGTTGGGAGTGGAGGTGCCAATCCGGGAAAGGCTCCAAGAATCTCTGGACCAAAATGAGCTGATAGAAAAAACCGCAGAAAAAATCTGGCAGGCTTTTCTTAGCCCAGAGCCTCTTTCTCTTGCCAATTTTTCTTTACTGATGGCAAAAACTCCCTGGAGAGAAAAAATCAAGGCATTAAAAGAATTTGCCGGAATAAGTAGAGGAGAAAAGGTAGAGGTAGAAAATAAATCCATCACCGCTCCAAGACCCCAACTTCTTCGGGCACTGAGAAGAAGATTTCAACTTTTGAATAACAAAGAATTTATTTCTCTGGTCTGGCAAATGGCAAAATTTTATCGCAAAACTAATTTTCGCCCAATACTTTAAAAAAATTTTTAAATTGATATAATAATTAAATTATGGAGGGAAAATTTGGCTAGACTCCCTAAGACACTAGAAAATGAAAAAAAAATTCCTCTCCTCCGTCCCTGGGTGGTTGAACCAGAGAAGCTTCTTCCCGACCTGAAGGAGATTATCACCAGTGGCAAACTGAGCATGGGAATCTTTACAGAAAAGCTGGAACAGGCGATTCAAAGGGCTCTGGGAGTTAAACACGCCATCTTGGTATCCAGTGGCACCAGCGGATTGCTCTTGGTCTTAACAGCCCTGGGAATTAAGGGTAAGGTTGTGGTGCCTGCTTTTACTTTTCCTGCGACCAGTCATTCTGTGCTCTGGGCAGGGGCAAAAATTAAATTCTGCGATGTCGAGCTGGATGATTTTACCATCTCGGTCTCGGAACTGGAGAAACTGGAAGACCCGGAGGTAGAAGCGGTGATTGGGGTAAATGTCTTCGGACTTCCTCCTCAAATTGAAGAACTGGAACAAATTTGTCAGAGCCGGGGCTGGAAATTAATTTTTGATTCTGCTCAAGGTTTAGGTGCAGAATATAAGGGAGAAAAAGTGGGCAAGTTTGGACTGGCAGAAATTTTTAGTTTGAGTCCAAGTAAGGTGATAACCGCAGGGGAAGGAGGAGTGATTACCACTAATGACTCCACATTGGCAGAGCGACTTCGCTCTCTTAGAAATTATGGCAAAACAAAAGACGGCTCAGATATCATTGAAACCGGACTTAGTGTTCGGATGAGTGAATTTAATGCGGTTGTTGCTTATCACAATTTTGCTCATTTGAAAGAATTGTTAAAAACCAGAGAAGCATTGGTGGAAAAATATCTGCAGGCATTTTCCACAAAGAAGGGAATTAAATTTCAAATAATAGATGGGAAACGAAAAAGTGCCTATAATTATTTTGTCCTGCGGATCAGTGATAAAGCTCAAATTAACTGTGAGGAACTCCATAAAAAATTACAGGAGCACGGGATAGAATCCAAGCGGTATTTTCATCCCCCGGCACATAAAATTCAAGCCTATCAACACTGGCAGAAGGATTCTTTTCCCAACAGCGAACTGCTCGCTGAGCAATGTCTGGCACTGCCTCTTTATCCTCAATTACGATTTGAGGAGCAGGAAAAAATTATTCAAACAATAAATTATTATCTTGAGGAACAATGAAAGGCTTTATTATTAAATATCGGGAGCCGATTTCCGGTTTGATTCATCTGGGTCTTTTTGCCATTATCTTTTTTCTCGCTTTTTTGTTCCGCTTTGAATTTAAAATCCCGCCCGATTATCAATCGCTTTTATTAAAAACCATCCTCCCCGTGATTTTGTTAAAATTTGTCATTTTTTATCTTTTTGCAATTTATAAAGGCTCTTGGAGATATCCAAGCCTTCCAGACCTCTCTAACATAATTCAAGCTTCTTTTGTTAGCACAATGGGGGCCGGGTTAATAATTTATCTTTTTTATACTCGCCACGGATTTCCCCGCTCCATCATTATAATGGACTTTATTATGACTATATTGCTCATTGGAGGAATTAGATTTTCTTTCCGAATTTTTCAAGAAGAACTTTTAGGAAGTTTCTCTCGCCCCGGACCGGCAAAAAGAGTTTTAATCATTGGAGCAGGTAATGCTGGAGAAAGTCTTGCTCGGGAAATAAAAAAATATCCCCAGTTAAATTACCAAGTGGTGGGATTTGTGGATGATGACCGGGCAAAAATCAATAGTTATCTTCACGGAGTGAAAATATACGGACCCATCGACCAGCTTCCCGAATTAGTTAGAAATCTTCTTCCGGATGAAATTATTATTGCCATTCCTTCTGCTACTGGAAAGCAGATGCGAAGAATTGTGGACTTCTGCGAGGAGACCGGCAAACCCTTCCGAACTATGCCCGGACTAGACCGTCTGATTGATGGAAGAGTAACGGTTAGCAGGCTTAAAGAAGTTGATATTGAAGACCTTCTCAGGAGAGAGCCAGTAAAGTTAGATACCGATGCTATTGAAAATTTCCTGAGCGGAAAAGTAGTTTTGGTGACTGGAGCGGGTGGAAGCATAGGGGCGGAGGTTTGCAGACAGGTATTGCGATTCGCTCCTCAAAAGCTGGTAATG
>CAZKMM010000135.1:0-6245 GCA_964553915.1 uncultured bacterium | reverse complement strand
TCTGAGCTGTGGGAACCAGAGCTTAAAAGGATTTTTCCAAATTTTTAAAATGAAAAAAAAGTATTATTTGGCGGTCTGGTTATTTTATTTTCTGGTTTCTCTGGTTTTGACCTATCCGCTGGCTTTTACCTATCACCGCTATCCGCTTTTTGACCATCTGGAAATCACCGTGACCTTTTATAATCTCTGGTGGCAGTATTATTCCCTTTTTCATCTTAAATCCAGCCTCTGGTTTAACCCCCTGATTAATTACCCGGATGGATACAGTATGGTTTTTTTCCCGCTCTTTCTTAGCTATGGAATTTTTTCTACCCCGATTCAGGCTTTATTCTCACAGGAGGCATTGATAGGTTTTCTGCACTGGCTCTGGATTTTGAGCTTTGCCTTCAGCGGGTTTCTGGGATTTTTGCTTTTTCGCCAGCTTTCAGGAAGCGGGAAAGCAGGAATAATTGCTGGTATTTGTTTTTCTTTTCTTCCCTTTCATTACTGGCATCTTCCCCGGCTTCATATCTCCTGTCTGGAGCTATTGCTTCTGGTGGTGCTGAGCTATTTTTATTTTCTGAAAAAAAGAAGCCTGCGGGCTGGAGCTTTTTTCGGGCTGAGCCTGTCTGCTCTGGGTTATCAATCTCCGAATTATGTAATTTATATTACATTTTTTCTTGGGCTTCATTTCTTCTATCTTTTGAGCTTCCGGCGAGAGGTTTTAAATCGGACTTGGCTTAAAGGGATTTTTCTTGCTGGAGTAATTTTTTTAATTTTACTCCTTCCTTATCTTCGGGCAATGGTAAAAGAGCTTCTTAATCAAAGCACCCCGGTGCTCAGCACCTTAAAAGAACAGAGCCGGCTTTCTGCAAATTTTTTGGGATTTCTTCTTCCTGGCGAGGGGGAAAGATTTTATCAATCTCTGGCTTGCTTGAGCCAAAGCTGGATTACCACCGGGATTGATGGGAAAGAGATTTTTCCGGGCTATCTTTTGCTTGTCAGTGGAATTCTGGGAATGATTCTGGCAAGAAGATACATTAAATACTACGGCTTCTGGCTTTTAGCTTTTTGGTGCTTTTTGATTGTAAGCCTGGGTCCCTATCTGAACCTTGCCCGGCATACCTATCATATTGTCTTGCCGTTTTATGTCCTTCGGAAGGTCTTTCCTTTTCTGGAAATGGAGCGGAGCCCGGTTCGCTGGGCAATAATTTCTTTTCTCTGTCTGGCGGTATTTTCTGCTGGGTTTTTCCGGTATCTGGAGGAAAAGCTTTCTGGCAGGAGAAACTGGATTTTCTGGCTTCTGGGCTTATTTGCTCTGCTGGAGCTGAACCAGGCACCAATTAAGACCGACCGAATAAATCTGCCTGAGTTTTATCAGAGGCTCTGCTCAAAGAAAGGAGAATTTTCCCTCCTGGAGCTACCTCTTTTGCCGGATATTTATCGCTATGTGGGTTTTTATCAAATCTGGCATCATAAACCTCT
Source organism: uncultured bacterium (assembly GCA_964553915.1). Classification (GTDB taxonomy): domain Bacteria; phylum RBG-13-61-14; class RBG-13-61-14; order RBG-13-61-14; family DRUE01; genus CAZKMM01. The sequence continues at coordinate 4,781 of CAZKMM010000135.1, read as the reverse complement.
GGTTATAGACCTTACCGCCCGCCGGGTGGGAGCCGGGCTCCAGGATAGTTCGCTTCTTTATTATCTGGATGAGCCCAAAAGATTTTTCCAGCTTTCTGAAAGGGGAAAAGAAAAGGTGCTGGAGGAAATTCAGGCGGAGCAAAAGCGAAGAAAGGTGGGGTATATTATCCTCTGGCTTCGGTTTATGGAAAAAGAAAAAGCTCAGAGATTAAATGAGCTAATTAAACTTTTATCTCCGGTTGGTGTAGAACGAATTTCCAACCTTTTCTGGATTTATCAATTTAAGGAGGCGGAAGATGGAAAAGGTGGTGGTTAAGGTCAAGCGGTTGGAAGGAGAGAATCAGGCTCCTGGACTTCCCCAAAAAGCCACAGCTTTAAGCAGTGGCTTTGACCTTCTAGCCAGCAATGACCGGGAAATAATAATCAATCCCGGGGAGCGGGCTTTGATTCCCACCGGGCTGGCAATTGAGCTTCCCCCGGGATATGAGGCACAGATTCGCCCGAGAAGCGGTCTTGCCTGGAAATACGGGATTACCCTGCTCAACACCCCGGGCACCATAGATGCGGACTATCGGGGAGAGCTCAAAATTATTTTAATCAATCTGGGCAGGGAGCCTTTTGTGGTGCGCAAAGGCGACCGAATTGCCCAGATGGTTATCTCGCGGTTGCCAGAAGCAGAGCTGGTAGAAGTAGAAGAATTAAGCCCGACCAAGAGGGATACCGGAGGATTTGGTCATACCGGGCTCAATTCCACTTCTTAAATTTTTGTTATGGAAGATTAAAACCCACAGATGCCCTTAAACCATTCAATATAATTGCTTCCCACCTTCAACAGCGGAGCGATGACCAGAGAAACCACGCTCATCAACTTGATCAAAATATTCATACTGGGACCCGCGGTATCCTTGAATGGGTCGCCCACAGTATCTCCCACTACCGCGGCTTTATGAGTATCTGAGCCTTTTCCTCCGAGATTGCCTTTTTCAATATATTTCTTGGCATTGTCCCAGGCACCACCGCCGTTTGCCATCATTAAAGCGAGCATCACCCCGGTAGCAGTAGCACCTGCCAGCATACCTCCCAGAGCAATTGGTCCTAAGAAAAATCCCACCACCACCGGGGCCAGAACCGCGGTCACTCCCGGGATAATCATCCGCTTGAGCGCTCCTTTGGTAGCAATGTCCACGCATCTTGCCGGGTCCGGGTCTGCTTTTCCTTCCATCAGCCCCTCAATCTCTCGGAACTGCCTGCGAATTTCATTGACCATATCCTCTGCTGCTGCTCCCACTGCCAGCATCGTGCGTGAAGCAAGGCAGAAAGGAAGAATGGCACCGATGAAAAGACCAATCACGCTCCGGGCTCTGGTGATATCCACTACCAGCTCCTTGATATTCTCCGCCTCTATATTAACCGCCTGGCTGTAAGCGGAGAATAAAGCAAGAGCGGTAAGTGCCGCACTTCCAATCGCAAAGCCTTTACCAATCGCAGCGGTGGTATTGCCCAGAGCATCCAGGCTGTCAGTAATTGCCCGGGTCTCTGGTCCCAGCTCACTCATCTCACTGATTCCGCCGGCATTGTCCGCAATTGGACCATAAGCATCCACGCTCATACTGATTCCCACAGTTGCCAGCATACCCACCGCGCTGATCCCAATTCCATAAAGCCCGGCAAAATGATTGGCAAAGAAAATCGCCAGACAGATGAAAAGCACCGGCAAAGCCACGCTTTCCATCCCCACTGCCAGCCCGTAGATGATGTTGGTGGCAGCCCCGGTCTGGCTCGCTTCTGCAATCCGGATTATCGGACTGGAAGAGGTATAGTATTCAGTGATTAAGCCGATAATAATTCCCACCAGACACCCGCTGAAAACTGCCCAGAAAATATTGGCATTCTTAATACCCTGCTGAGCCAGATGTTCATTAAGTCCAAACGCCCGGATAAATGCCCAGGAGGCAATTAAAAACACCGCCGCAGCAAGTATCATTGAATACCGAAGCGCGGCCTGAGGACTGATTCGCTTTAACCAGCGAATAGAAATAATCCCGATAAAACTGGAAATTAAACCCAAAAAAGCCAGATAAATCGGCAAGCCCATAAAATACTCTGCCTTGCCCTGGGTATAAGCCCAGGTGGCTCCTATGGCTATGGTGGCAACAATGGAGCCAACATAAGATTCAAAAATATCTGCGCCCATTCCCGCGGTATCACCGACATTATCACCGACATTATCAGCAATGACCCCGGGGTTTCTTGGGTCGTCTTCCGGAATTCCTGCTTCCACCTTGCCCACTAAATCTGCGCCCACATCTGCACTCTTGGTATAAATACCGCCACCAACCCGGGCAAAAAGAGCAATGGAGCTGGCACCCATTGCAAAACCATTGATATAAGAAGGGTCAAACTCAAATTTTCGCTGGAGCAGGAAAAGCACCCCCACCCCCAAAAGCCCGAGGCTGGCAACGCTGATGCCCATCACTGCTCCGCCCCGGAACGCGGTTTCCAGAGCATCTGCCTGCCCTTTCTGATTGGCAGCCCAGCTGGTGCGGACATTTGCCCGGGTAGCCGCGGTCATCCCGAACCAGCCGGCAAACATTGAACAGCTAGCACCAAGTAAAAAGAAAACCGCAGTGTAAATAGAAATCTTCCAGGCTAAAAAGGCGAAAACAATTACCTCAAATATAGCAATGTAGGAATATTCCCGGCGAAGAAAGGTCATTGCTCCTACATAAATCATATTAGCGATTTTTCTCATTTTCTCGGTTCCATCAGGCTGGCGTTTTATCCAAAGGTAAAGAAGGTAAGCGACCAAGAGCCCAATCACAGCCAGAATGGGTGAGCCGTAGAGACCAATCTGGTCAAGAATTTTTATTGTCCCGCTCATCTTTTTCCTCCTTTTTGGTTTACTTCTTTTGGAATGAGTTTTTACCTGAAACCGAATACAACCAGACGCCGAAGGCAATGTATGATAATTTTCTTTTTTTGTCAAATTCCTTTAAAGTAAAAATAAAAATTCAGGAGGAGTGGAGATGAGCTGGGATTTAAAGTATCAAGCCAAGCCGGATTTTGATTATCTCGCCAGGGTGATTAAAGGGGAAGAAAAAGGAGGACCGGTCCCGATTATAGAGCTGGCAGTTGATTTTGAAATTATGCAGGAAGTCTGCGATGAGCATTTTGAAATTCCCAAGAGCCTGGACTTTCTTTCCTGGGACCAGGAGGTTTCTCAGGAAAAGCTCATTTTAGGATTAAAAATCCTTGACCTGAGCCTGAAATTTGCTCAGACCGTGGGATATGATTATGTCACCGCTCTGCCAATAATCCCTCTTCCCCTCACTCCAATGAAGCCGGAGGAAGATACCGCTCCCCTGGGCACCACCAGATTCTGGCAGAATGAACATAAAGGAATGATTACTTCCTGGCAGGATTTGGAAAAATATCCCTGGCCAGCTAAGGAACAGATTAGCCCGGCAGCTTTTGATTATCTGGCTTCCAAGTTGCCTGAGGGAATGAAAATTATTTCCTTTATTATGGGAATTTTTGAAGCAATTAAATGGCTGATGGGTTTGGAGAACTTTGCCATTGCCTGCATTAAAGAGCCAGAGCTGGTGGAGGAGATTTTTGAACGGCTCACCGTGGTGACAGAATGGGCAGTGGATCTCTCTGCAGGTCATCCCGCGGTTGGTGCAATTTTTTATGCAGAAGATATGGGCTTTAAAACCCAGTTGATGATTTCCCCGGATTTAATCCGCAAATGGGTGATTCCTCGGCATAAGCGGATAGTTCAAGCCTGCCATAAGCATAATAAACTTTTTCTCTTCCATTCCTGCGGGAAGATTGAGGCGATTATTCCAGATGAGATAGAGCAGGTGGGAATAGATGGCTGGCATTCTTTCCAGGATGCCATTCTTCCGGTGGAAGAAGCATATAAAAAGTATCACGACAAAGTAGCAATTCTCGGAGGGGTAGATGTGGATATTTTAGCAAGAGGAACACCCCAGCAGGTAAGAAAACGAACCAGAGAAATCCTTGAAGTATGCGGGAAAGATGGGAGATATTGCCTTGGCAGTGGCAATTCGGTGACCAATTTTGTTCCCCTGGAAAACTATCGGGCAATGCTGGAAGAGGGAATGAGGTGGAACCGAGAAGTTTTGGGAGCTTAAAAAACTTTAAGCAAGGAGTGAAAAATGGAGCCGGAAAAAATCCGGGAAATCGCGGAAAAAGCCTTTCATAAAGCCAGAGACTATGAAAAAGCCTGCACCGGCTGTGCCCAGACCACTTTAGCCGGGGTAATGGATACTCTGGGAATAGAGAGCCAGGATGCTTTTAAGGGGGCAAGCGGACTGGCAGATGGAGTGGGCTTGACCGGAGACGGCACCTGCGGAGCTTTGATTGGCGGAGCCATAGCCATTGGCTTGATTTTTGGTAGGGAGCGTAAGGATTTTTCTGACCCGTTCGCGGCTATGAAGTCATATCTTTTAGTGAAGGAGCTGTATCAGGATTTTTTGGAAAGATATGGCACAGCCCGCTGTTGTGAAATTCAGAAAAAGCTGATGGGCAGAACCTTTAATCTCCTGGACCCCAAGGACCTGGAATCCGCAATGAAATTCGGAATGATGGAGCATTGCTCCAAAGTGGTGGGAAACTCTGCCCGGAAAACGGTGGAGATTATTTTGAAGGAAAAGGATTTTCAAGTTTAACTTTATTACCTGAAATTTTTTAATGACCGGCAGGGAAAGGCTAAAACGGGCGATTCATTTTCAATCTCCGGACCGGGTGCCGGTGAG
>CAZKMM010000134.1:4552-6250 GCA_964553915.1 uncultured bacterium | reverse complement strand
CGGGAGGATTCGGACCTGGCTTTTTCTATTTTAGAGCTGGGGGGAAGAATTATTTTTGAGCCCAGAGCAGTGGTGGACCATCCGGTTCGCCCGGTTTCTTTAAAAAGGCTGGTCTGGTTTTATCCCTGGCGAAGAGGATATGACTGGCTTTTGAAAAAAAAGCATCCGGAATTATTTAAAAAATATCTGGGTGGTTTGGTGGATAAAAGTGAGCTAAGCTTTGGCTTAAGCTTTTTTTTGGCTCTGGTTTTATTTTTCTTTAAATTGCCCATTTGGGGTTTTTTGCTTTTGCTTGCTCATCAGGTAATTTATCAAAACATTTTACTTCGCTATCTCCATTATGGAGCCAGAACCGCACCTAACCTGGCAGTTCCCTGGCGGGTATTTTTGAAAGCATATATAATTTTTTATCCGGCTACTTTTTTGAGTTTGGCAGGTCTAGGTTGGGGTTGGATTAAATTTTTTCCAGTGAAAGCCTTTGACCCCAGGAGAGGACAATGAGACGATTATTGAGCTTGGGGTTTATTTTTCTGCTCAATTTTTCTTCTGCTCGGGCTTCATCGCCCGGAGAAGAATTTTATCTTCCTCTGCTCAAACCAAGTCAGCATATTTATGACCCCTCAGCAGGAGAGAAGACCAGCTGGTATATCAATGACCACTGCATTGTTCAGGGAAAGGATGGTCGCTATCATCTGTTCGGGATTACTCACTGGAAGGCAATCATTCCTCCTGCCTGGGCAGAACATCAATTTGCCCATGCCAGCTCTCCCCGGCTTTTTCAGATTCCCTGGCAAAAACATCCCCCAGCCCTGAAAATTGACAAACAATTGGGCGAAACCCACCTCTGGGCTCCGCATATCATTGAGAAGGATGGAGTTTATTATATGTTTTATGCAGGCGGAGGCGGGCATTTGAATTCTATGATTAATCTTGCCCAGAGCACGGACCTTTTTAACTGGAAACGCCACCCTGCCAATCCCCTTTTCCGGGATTTTTATGATGCCCGAGACCCAATGGTCTTTGAATACAATGGTGAATATCTGCTCTACTACACCAAAACCTACTCCAAGGATAGGCATTTCAGCACCGTGGCTTTTCGCCGAGGCAGGGATTTAATTCACTGGTCCGAGCCGGAATTTGCCCTGATTTTAACAGAAAAACCTTATCTGATAAATTCCGGTCATACTGAATCTCCCTTTGTTTTTGAGTATAAAGGAAAGTTTTATCTTTCGGTCTGCTCGCCTTATTACCACTATCGGCTGACCCGAATTTTTGTCTCGGATAATCCTTACCATTTTGATGAGAAAAACGAAATCACCCTTTTAATTGCTCATTGTGCTGAGGTTTTGAATTTTAACCAAGATTGGTATGTGAGTCACGCAGGCTGGTTTTATGACGGGGTTTATCTGGCTCCGCTCCGCTGGGTTAAAGCAAAAAAATTTTCTCCTCAGTTTATCTTTCTTAATGTCGGTGAAGAAGATAAATATCTGGTGGAGAGTAAAAAGGTGCGTAGGGGAACTGCCCGGCTCTGGAGCCGGTATCCGACTAATCAGGTGCTGAGAATTGCAGAAGGCGGAAGCGTGAGCTATAAAATTCCCCTTCCGGACAAAATTCAGCTTTTTGAGATTTTTCTCTGCGGAACCGGAGAATATGAGCTGGAAATTCCCGCAGAGGATGAGTTTCAGCTTAAAAAAGACC
>CAZKMM010000134.1:0-4452 GCA_964553915.1 uncultured bacterium | reverse complement strand
CTCAAATATGGATTTTGTTTTACCTCCTTGTTAGACAAAACCCAATAAATAATTCTATCAATCCAAACCCCGATAAAAACAAAAACATCTGCTACATCTAACTTTATCTGTTGATAGTTCATCCAAAACGGTTCCTTAGTACCGAATGGTAAAGCTTTGGCAACCAAGTTTCCTCTCTTTTTAGTGTTAATGGCTCTCGCTGATTTTATTTCAACTTTTATTCCTTCTATCCATAAATCATATTGTCCTTCGTAATTAGAATCTATATTTTTATCTGGTTTTATAAATCTATGGTCTAAATCCATAATATGCTGATGTGCCCAGATTTCTCCAAAAATTCGAGGAGCAAGAGTATAGAGTTCTAAATATCGGTTAGATGAAACATAATTTTTTCTTAAAATTTCATAATCTTGAAAGGAGATAATTTTTCGGTCTTGTAAGAACATTAAAATATATTCATATTCATTGAAAGGAAATGCTGAGGTTAAACTTTTTAATCTTGCTTTTAATATTTTTTTATCCTTTATTGAGAGAGAGCTAATCAGATTATTTAGATATTCTTTTAACTGCTCTAAATTCATTTTAAAAATTATTCTATTTCAGGAAAAGGATTTCTCCATTGCCAGCCAGTTCTTCCGCTTTCCCTATAATGTTCTAACCTTCGGATAGTAATTTCTGCAAAAATAGGGTCTAAGTCAAATGTATATACTTTTCTATTATGAATTTCCCCGGCGAGTAAGGTTGTCCCAGAGTGAGAGAAAAAATCAACCACCAAGTCCCCTTCTTCACTGCTACTCAGAATAATTCTTTCAATTGCTTTTAGTGGCTTTTGGGCATAGCAACCAGGGACATTTTCCTCTAGCCGATAAAAAACCTGCTGAATATCTAGCCAAACATTGCCAGCTCTTATAGTATTAGATTTACTTCTTTCTAAATTTTCTGTTAGTCTTCCATTAACTACTTTGTAATATCCTCTCAAAACTTTAGGGATTTCTGTATAAACCACATTAAATTTGGGATTGCCTTTAACATAATACAATAGTTCCTGGCGAATCCACATCCAGTTTTTTTGAGTCCCGTATCCCCTTTGATTTCTTAAAGTGATAAAATTTCTTGGCTTTAATTCTTTAAATCTTCTCATCAGAATCATAAAATCTGGTAAAGGTTGAAAATTATCTTTATAATCTGCTCCTAACCAAATGTAAAGATGAGCATCCTTATCCATAATTTCTAAAGCATTTTTTATCCATTTTTCTGAAAATTCCAGATAATCTTTTAACTTCCATTTAAAAAGATTTTCAGTATTAGCGTTTCCAACTTTAACATTATAAGGAGGGTCATTTATGATTAAAACAGTTTTCTCTTTTTTCATAATTTTCTTTACATCTTCTCTCTTGGTCGCATCTAAAACTCCCACCCGATGACCTTTTATTGGGTCTTCCCAGATTTCTCCGTATCTTAGGCGACACAAAGGGAGTATTTTCTTTTTTAGCTCGCCATGAAGGTCTAATCTTCTTAACTTTTCTGTGGTCTTACTGGGGAGAGATTTATTTTCTTGAAATTCAGGAAAAAGACTAATTTTCTCCTTTTTATAGCTCATCCTTTTTTATCAAATCCTGGTAATTTTGCTTTTTATTTTATCGCCTTTTTTATTGGAAAGCAATTATTTATTAGACGTTCTTACAAATTTTGATGCCTTGCCTGGTAAAGCCTGAGGGCAGTGTTTTCAATCAGGTCTCGCTGGTAGAGGTCTAAAAGGAGTTGCTCGGGAATGGCGGAAATGCCATTAAAAGACCCGCTGATAGCTCCAGCAATGGCGCAGGTGGTATCCGTATCTCCGCCCACTTTCAGGGTTCGTTCCAGGGTGAGAGAAAAGTCATCCGGGGAGCGGAGGAAATTATAAAGGGCAATCAGCACCGTGGGAATAACAAAGGGGCTAATCATATCAATCCACCGTACCGGTTCAATCCAGCCGGCGCAGGAGATTTCCATTATCGCCACCTGCTCATTCTTTTCCAGCCATTCTTGTAAGCGAGCCAGATATTTTGAGAACTCCCGGTCAACATCTTGGACAAATTCCGCCACCCCGCTGATGAGCTCTTCAGTGTCTATCTGGTCGTGAGTGAGATTATAAGCCACCACCCAGGCTACCGCACAGGCACCAGCCTTAGCCCGGGAATCCCGATGGGTAATCTGGCTCTGGAAGATAGCATCTTTTTTCAACTGCTCGGGATTATCATAATTCCAGAGTCCGACCGGGCTGGCTCGCATTGCGGTTCCATTCCCGGCTCTGCCTTCCTCGGTGCCGGATTCCTGCCAGGGTTTTCCTTTTTGCAGGTTTCTCACCGCATCAGTGCAGGAAAGACCTGCTCCGATGATTTCTCCTTTTGCCCAGAGCTCAGCCAGCCTGCGGGCAAAGTCCGTGCCTTTAAATCCTTTATTGGCAATATAGGTCTCTGCCAGGGCAAGGGTAAGCTGGGTGTCATCAGTATATTGACCGAGGGGATAGTTCGGGATTTGCCGATAGCCTCCAAGGAGATTTTCCTCGGAGCGGATAATTGAGCCCTTCAATCCTTCAAAAGGAGCGCCCAGAGCATCTCCTACCGCACAGCCCAATATTGTGCCAAGGAAATTCTCTTTCATCATCCCCTGGTTGATTTCAATTTGCCTATCATTTTTAAAAGGTTTTTTGTCAACGCATTAATTGAGCTCGCCATTTATATCTCCCTGGAGAGAAATAGAAAGACTTTTTAACCACTTTAAACAAAAAAATTTTTTTATTTATCAGTTAGATCTAGAGCTGATATTTTGTTAGCCTCAAATCTTCGTTGCCATTCTCTCCAGCGTCCGTAAAAAGAATTTATTTTAGAGCCTAATTTACGATAAAAAAATCCAGGGGCAGAAAATCCCTGGTAATAGTGATAAATTTTGCTTGTATCTATATTTGGCTCAACATAAGGCTGGGCATCTGGATGAATGCGACCGCCTTCCAGCACCCGTTTATACATATTTAAATATTGTTCTGCCATCCGGGAGGAATTAAAATATTTTTCAACCCTTGCTCGGCAATTTTGAGGAGAAATTTCATCTAACCTACTCACTGCTTCCACCATTTCTTGGTGGCTTTGACAGATAAATCCAACATCTTGGTTTATAATCTCAGGATTTGCTCCAAATGGAGTAGCAATTATTGGTGTTCCGCAAGCAAGCGCCTCAATATTGACCAACCCGAAAGGCTCATCCCAGATAACTGGAAAAATAAAGCCACGAGCTTTTTTTAAGAGCTGTTTTTTTTGCCCCTCGTCTATTATTCCTAAAGATTTTATCTTGGGGCTCAAACTAAAGCGATATGTTCCTGCAATGAATAACCGAATGCCGGCATCTTTTGCTACTCTAATCGCACCTTCAAGATTCTTCCCATAAGCGCTGGTGCCTATAAAAACAAGATAGTCTTCTTTTTCTTCACAATGAGGATATTCTTCAACTGGAAGTCCATGATAAATAAAACATTTAGAATGATATAACTCTGCCTGCCTTTTGCTAATAAAAACTGTGTTTGGATGAAATTTTCTTACCACTCCTAGACGGTCAAAAGTTATAAGCAAAGGCTTATTGAAATTGTAAAGAGTTTTATAAGAAAAAAGATGAATTATATCCACATCTTCAGGAACCTTATTGATAATGTTTTGGGGACTATCTTTTTCGCTAATGGGTATTAGCTCAACCCCTTCAAGTTCAGAACCCTCCAAAGCCATCAAGTAAATCTGATGTTCCCGCTTTTTAAGCTCAGAAATCAGCCACTGAATTACTCGGGGAGTGCCACCATACATTGTGATAGGAAAACGAGCAGGGTAATAATAAAGAATTTTCATTGTTTACTAATTTTAAAGGGGCTCTTGCAAAAATCAAGGTCAGCCCAAAAATTAGATAGAAATGGAACAAGAATCCTCATCGTAACTTTTTGGGTAGGCAAGTATCGTGCGTAAAAATTGCCCGGTATATGATTCCTTTACCTCTACGATTTTTTCCGGAGGTCCTTCCGCAACAATGTATCCGCCCTCATCACCGCCTTCTGGACCCAGGTCAATAATCCAGTCTGCGGTTTTGATTACTTCCAGATTATGCTCAATGACAATCACAGTATTTCCCTGCTCAACCAGTCTTCGCAGGACATCAAGTAGTTTCTGGACATCTGCATAATGAAGCCCGGTGGTGGGCTCATCCAGAATATATAAGGTTCTGCCTGTGGCTCTTTTAGAAAGTTCCCGGCTGAGCTTGATTCTCTGAGCTTCCCCACCGCTGAGAGTGGTAGCCGGCTGTCCTAATTGAATATATCCCAGCCCCACATCTTTAAGGGTCTGGAGCTTTTTCCTGATGGGCGGGACATTGTAGAAAAATTCATAAGCTTCATCAACCGTCATTTCCAGCACCTGAGCGATGTTTTTGCCTTTA
>CAZKMM010000133.1:0-6282 GCA_964553915.1 uncultured bacterium | reverse complement strand
TTGGCGACTGGGTGCTGGTGGAGACTGAAATGGGGCTGGCAATGGCACGGGTGGTGACCCCGGTTTTTAGTTTACCTGCACAGCAGTGCCCAAAGGATTTAAAACCAGTAGTCAGAAAAGCGTCTCGTTCGGATTTTGAACGGGACCGAAAGAACCGGGAACGGGAGAAAAAGGCTTTTGAATTCTGTCTGGAGCGAATCAAAGCTCGGGGTCTGAATATGAAACTGGTTCGGGTAGAGTATATGCACGATGGCTCCCGGGCAATTTTTTATTATACCGCAGAGCAGAGGGTGGATTTTCGGGAGCTGGTTAAAGACCTGGCTCGCCAGCTCCATACCCGGATAGAAATGAGGCAGATTGGGGTAAGAGATGAAGCCAAGCTGATAGGTGCGGTTGGCAACTGCGGGCGGGTGGTGTGCTGTGCCAGTTTTCTTACCGAGTTCTCTCCGGTTTCGGTGCGAATGGCAAAAGACCAGAACCTGGCGATGAATCCTGCTAAGGTGAGCGGAGTTTGCGGAAGATTGATGTGCTGTTTGACTTTTGAGCATCCGCTTTATCAGGAGCTATTGGAAAAGATGCCCCAAAAAGGAAGTTATGTTTCCACCCCAGAAGGCGAAGCCAGGGTGGTGGAGCTTAATCCCCTATTTCAAAGGGTGACTGTGGAGTTTGAGGATGGAAGGCAAAAGAGTTTCCCTGCTGATGAGATAAAGGAGTTGATTCCCGCCGGAGAGGAGCCGGAAATTCCTGAGGAGTTAAAAGAGCTGGAGGAGTAAGATGGAAAAATTTTATGTCACCACTCCAATTTACTATGTTAATGATGTTCCTCATATCGGACACGCTTATACCACTCTATCCGCGGATGTGCTTGCCCGCTACTGGAAGCTCAAAGGAAAAAAGGTTTTCTTTCTCACCGGAACGGATGAGCACGGGCAGAAAATTCAACGCACTGCTCAGGAACAGGGCATCAGCCCAAAGGAGCTGGCAGATAAGAATGCGGAGCGGTTTAAAGAACTCTGGAAGGCAATGGAAATTGAATATGACGATTTCATCCGCACCACCGAGGAACGCCATACCAGAGCGGTGCAGGAATTTTTAAACCGCCTGAATCAGAATCAGGATATCTATCTGGGCGAATATGAGGACTGGTATTGTGTTCCCTGCGAAACCTACTGGACCGAAATGCAGTTAGATGAGCAGGGAAACTGCCCCCAGTGCCACCGTCCGGTGGAGAAGCTCAAGGAGCCGAGCTATTTTTTTCGGCTGAGCAAATATCAGAGCAAGCTTTTAAAACATCTGGAGCAAAATCCCGAGTTTGTCCTTCCTGAGGTGCGGGCTAATGAAATCAAGAGCTTTGTTCAGCAGGGACTGCGGGACCTTTCCATCTCCAGAACCAGTTTTGACTGGGGAGTGCCTATTCCCTTTGCAGAGGGGCATATTACTTATGTCTGGGTGGATGCTTTGATTAACTATATATCTGCTCTGGGCTGGCCCGAAGATAAGGAAGGAAAATTTGAGAGCTTCTGGCCCGCGGATGTCCATCTGATCGGAAAGGACATTCTTCGGCACCATACGGTTTATTGGCCCTGCCTTTTGATGAGTGCTGGAATTGAGCTACCCAGAACCATTTTTGCTCACGGCTGGTGGACCAATGAAGGTCAGAAGATGAGTAAATCTCTGGGCAATTTTGTTGACCCGTATCAAATTATCAATGAATACGGGCTGGATGCCTTCCGCTATTTTCTCCTTCGGGAGGTGGCATTTGGTCAGGATGGAGATTTTTCTATCTCTGCCTTAAAACAGAGAATCAATTCAGACCTGGCAAACGACCTGGGCAATTTATTGAGCCGGCTCTGTGGAATGGTGAGTCGGTATCTTGACGGAGAGATTTCTCCTCCTGCTGAAAGAGAAGGCTTGGACCGGGAATTAGAAGAATCGGTCCTCCGCACGGAGAAAGAGCTGGAAAAATACTTTAAAATTTTTGCCTTTCACAAGGCTTTGATAGAAATCTGGGAATATATCAATCAGATTAACAAATATCTTGATACCACTGCTCCCTGGAGCCTGGCAAAGGAGCCGGAGAAAAAAGAGCGACTAAAGACGATTCTTTTTTACGCAGGAGCCGGCTTGCGCGCGGTGGGGCTTTTTATTTATCCGTTTATGCCCAAAAGCGCCCAAAAGATTTTTCAGGGGCTGGGACTGGAAGAAGAATCTTTTACCGAGGCAGTGCTTTCTGAGAATATAGACTTCTCCCGGTTTAAGCCCAGAGCCAGAATTAAAAAGACCCCTCCCCTTTTCCCAAGGCTGGAATAAAAATGCTGGAACTGGTAGATAGCCACGCTCATCTGGATTTTTCTGCGTTTGATGATGACCGGGAGCAGGTCATCCGGCAGGCAGAACAAGCCGGGGTAAAGTGGATTATCAATATTGGTGCCGGTGAGGAGCTGAAAAGTGCTTACCGGAGCCTGGAGCTTGCCCGCAGGTATCAAAATATTTTCTCCACAGTCGGAATTCATCCTCATGATGCCAAAATCTGGTCTCCTCAGGTAAGGGATGAGATTGTTGAACTGGCACAAAAACCCAGGGTGGTGGCAATTGGTGAGATCGGTCTGGATTTTGCCAAGGAATATTCTCCCAGAGAGGTTCAGGAAAAGGTCTTTTATGAACAGCTTGAGCTTGCCCGGGAACTGGAGCTTCCGGTGGTGATTCACTCCCGAGATGCTCACGATAAAACTTTCAAGATTCTCAAAGAGATGAAGATAAAACAGGCGGTAATGCACTGCTATTCCGGGAGCCTGGAGCTGGCAAAACAACTGGTGAAGATGGGATTTTACCTCTCCATTCCCGGAGTCATCACTTTTAAAAACGCCCGCCAGCTACCTGAGGTGGTAAAAGAAATCTCCCTTGAGCATCTGCTCATAGAGACCGACTGCCCCTTCCTGGCTCCGGAGCCTTATCGGGGAAAAAGAAACCAGCCAGCTTATGTAAAATTTGTTGCAGAAAAAATCGCAGAGCTGAAAAATACTTCTCTGGAAGAGGTGGCAAGCAAGACCACGGAAAATGTCTTAAAGCTCTTTTCTCTGAAAGGCTAAAATTCAACTGCCAGCTCTGCCCTTCCCTTGCTGGGAGAAATCAGGATATAAAGCTGAGCAGGTTTTAAGCAAAATCCAGAATCATCTCTTGGAGAAATTTCCGGGCAGGGCTTTGATTTCAGCCTTTTTCCATTGGCAAGCACTTTTTTCGGCAGATGCTCTATCCCCTCCACCAGCACCACCACTGGCTTTTTCAGGTTCCGGGCAGAAAGTTCAAGGCTCTTTTCAGTCCGCTTCCAGCTTACCCGGGCTTTGCTCATCTCTGGATAGGGATAAATCAGCTCCCTGCTTCCCTGCCCTTCTCCGGGAATGAGCCAGAAAGTATCCTGCTGGTTAAAATCCGGATTGAGCTGATGCCTGCCATAAGAGGAGCTTACCCAGAGGGGAATTAAACTCCCGGAGCGAAGATAAACCGGATATTCTTTAAGAGGAAAGGTTTTTCTCAGCTTCTCCCCGGCTTGATGGCTCTCTGAAAGCTCATACCAGTATCTCCAGCTTCCCGGCGGGAATTCTATCCGGGCTTTTCCGCCCGGGCGGGAGATTCTGGTAATAAAAACATCATTGCCCAGCAGATAGCTCTGGTCTTTTAAAATCTCCACCAGACTTTTTCCCTGCAAATATCTTTTTTCTGCCAGGCTGTATAAATACCATCCCAGCTCCTCGTGCCAGACCGCAAGCCGGCGGTAAATTTCAACGGTCTGCTCATCATAAGCCCAGGGGCGATGCTCTGCAATTCCGCCGTTTTCCATCAGGGGAGAAAAAGCTCCCCACTGTGCCCAGCGGATAAACAGCTCTTTATCTGGCTCGCCCGAGCGATAGCCAAAGATATCAAACCCGGGATTTAAATATCCTGCCTGAGCACTCTTTTTAAAATCCCTCCAGGCAACCCGAAGACCATTCCAGCTCGGGTCCTGGTCTCCCATCCAGGTCATAAAGCTCACTTCCCTGGGAGCATAGGTTAAAGGAATTCCCAGCCGGAGGGGATTAAGCCAGCCTGGTAATCCCAGGGTATGCTCGTTGAATTCCTCAATTCCTCTTGCCATAATCACGATTGGTTTGCCGGTCTTTTTCCGGCTGTAATAGAAAAAATCTGAATAATAAGCCTGGGCATATTCCTTTCGCTTCCTCGGGCTTATAACTGCCATTCCACCATCTATTCCATCCACCTTCCAGCCGTCAATATCAAGCGCCAGTGCCTTATCAACCCGCTTATGCCAGAATTCCCTTGCCCGGGGATTTTTAAAATCAATCAGTCCTCCTGTTCCCTTCCACCATTTGTATTTTTCAAATCCGGGCACAAAATATCCCTGCTCTCTGCAGTATTGATACTCCGGGTCTTCAGTATTGATGGCACTGGTAATCCAGAGAATAATAGCAATGTTTTTTGCTTTTAGTTCTTTTAAAAGCTTCTGGTAGTCCGGGAAGCGGGTGGTATCAAATTCAAAGCTGTTGTAGGTGGTCTCCCAGGGGCTGTCAATAATTACTCCTGAAACCGGAATATCTCTTTCCAGATACCCATCAACCAGCTGGCGCAGGCTCTGGCTGGTGGATTCATCCTCCCAGACAATATGCCCGAAGATGAACTTTGGATATTCCACCTTCCGGGATTTAAGGCTCTGGGAAAAAATCAGCCCGAAAAAAATCAAACCAAGCACAAAAATTTTTTTCATCTCGCTCCTCCTCAGTAGTTGTTTTCAAATTTTAATCCCCTGATTAATCTCTCAGTAAGGGCAAAAACCTCCCGGTCAATTACTCTCCGAAAGCGAGAATTTTTCTGATATAACTCCACCAATTCCTGGCGATAAATTCTTCTTCCCTTCTCATCCCGGAAGGTTAAAGCCAGCCAGGAATGAAACCGAAAGAAATCCGCCCGACAATCCCTGGCTTTGCTTCTGCCAGCTTTTAAATCCCGCTCATATTTTAAAAGCTGTTTTTTCAAAAGCGGGCTTGCCAGCTCCCCTCCTCCTCTTACTTGCTCCCAGCAAAATTCATATACCCGGTCAAAAATCTCCTGAAAAAGCTCCAGCCCGCTCCTGCCCGCTTTTCCACCAGCTAAAAGCTCCAGCAAAAGTTCATAATAAACTCCAGAGATTTTGTATTTTAACTTTTCGCCAGTAGCTCTTAAAAGCACCGGATAAACCTCTTTTCCTTTTCCGCTCCAGGGACTGGTGCCACTTCCGGAATGAAAGCTGAGCAGTGCAGAATCAAAATATCTGCAGAGGGCAGAAAATTTCTTTACCCGCCTCTCTAAAGCGGAAAGCGAGCCAGTATAATCCGAGCGCTTCTTAAAACCGATATTCGGAGCAAAATAATCAAAATGCCTGCCCGAAACTGTCCATTCATTAAGATAAAAAAGGGCATCTTTTAGCGGGGTAAGGAATTCGGTCTCATCCATAGAAATTTCAAACCCAAAATTTTTCCCCAGCCGACGCCGAAGATAATCATAAAGCCTGGCATTGGCTTTTAAACTCTCCTGATACTTTAAATAAAGAGCAATAACCTCCTCCCATTCAAACCGAACCTGATATTCTGCTCCATCAACCGCCCCAAGCAAAAAACCTCGGTCCAGATATCGGGCTTGAAGCTCCTTTCTGGTTCGGAAATCAGTAATTTTTTGAAATTTCTTTTCCCGCTCTCTCTTGCTCCAGCTATCCACTTCCAGGTTGAACAAGTCTGAGGTGTCGGTGGTAAAGCATCCAACCCGAACAGTGGAGAGAGCTTCTCTCAAAGCAGAGAAATTATATCTGAAGCTCGCTTCCAGTTGTCTGGAGCTGATTCTTCCTTTCTCAAATACTCCTTCAATCCGCTTAACCGCTCGCTCAGGCGAGCCGATGATAATCAAATGGTCTGCTTCCAGCTCCACGGAAATTTTTTGCCTTCTCGCCCATTTTTGAGCCTCTCTCAAATAAAACCGAATGCTGGTGCCAGTATGACCAAGACTTAGGGGATATTTCCCTAAGGGAGCATTGATGATTTTTTCGGTGCTGGTCTCGCGACCATAGCTGAGCATCAATCCACCGGCGGTATGATATTGTCTCAGGGCAGAGGTAATTCCGGGTAAGAAAATTTCTGGAATCCGGATGCCAATTGCCGGGTGATGGAGCTTTCCGAAAAAGTTAATCCCTGGCTTGAAGCTCATTTGCTCTGCTCAAACTCCGCTATAAGCATTGAATCCGCCATCCACTGGAACCAC
>CAZKMM010000132.1:0-6283 GCA_964553915.1 uncultured bacterium | reverse complement strand
AAAACTTACAGTCCTCCGGGCATCTGCCGGATTTGGCATTAACTATCCCGCAGAGCCGAATCTGATTTCCGAATTTTTCTTCCCGAAGCTGATTGGTAATGGGAAGGAGCTGAAGAAACTCTCGCCAGCCCAGCTGGGAAATTGCCTCTGCCTCAAATTCGCTAATTCCCAGCCCCACCATCAAAGAGCTGATGATGGCATCAATTAAAAAATTCAGCTCCAGCTCCGGCATTCTTGCCTCCTTTCAGCCTTTAGCAATGATAAATTTTAGCAAAATTTTGTTGATTTAAAACTTCTTTTTTACTCCTGCTCTCCAATTGAGAAAAACTGGACACCAGCCAAAATTTTTGTCATTTTCTGGACCTTACCAAGAAATCTTATTGACAAAATTAAATTATCTTGGGAGAATGGAAAAAGGAGATGGGGAATCGGGGCAGAATTTTAGTGGTTGATGATGACCGATTTTATCAAAAATTTTGTGCTGATTTATTAAAAGAAGAGGGCTATCAGGTTCACACCACCTTTACCGGTCAGGAAGCTCTCGCCTTAATCTCTGAAAAAGAATTTGACCTGATGATTCTGGACCTGGTAATGCCGGGGATGGGTGGAATTGAGGTTCTAGAAAATGCCAAGCAAATCCGACCGGATTTAGAGATTATCATTATGACTGGTTATGCTTCGGTGGAGAGTGCGGTAAAGTGTTTAAAGGCCGGGGCAATTGATTATTTAATCAAGCCCTTAAATCCTGAGGAGCTGAAAATCACGGTCAAGCGGGCAATAGAGCTGAGGCACCTTTTTGATGAGCATCAGGAGATGAAAAATCTCCTGACCATCTACGAGGCAATTCAGCGGGTAAGCAGTTGTCTGGAGCTTGACCGGATTTACCGGCTCGGGCTGGATGCCCTGCTTATTGCCACTCGCAGTGAATACGGAATGAGCATTTTTTACGACCAGGATAATGAGCTGAAATTCTGGGTGGGGATAGAGGAGGAAGATGCCCGAACCATTTATGAACAGCTTGGGAGAGAGTTCCGCCCCCTTCCCGACTCAATCAAAATCATTCCGGCGAAAACAATTATTGAAAAAAAGAAAAATTCGCCACTGGAATACCTGAAAATTTCTTCCCTGGCAATTTTTCCCTTTAAAATCTTAGACCGCTTGGAAGGAGTAATGGTGCTTTTATCCAGAAAAGGCTTTTCAGAAAATCTTGAATATGGAAATGTGAGATTTGTTTATGAGCAAATCCGGAGCAGTCTGGAAAATGCCATTCGTTATCAGGATGCTCAGAGGCTGATCTTCATAGATGACCTGACCGGGCTGTTTAATACCCGTTATCTGGAAATGGTGCTCCAGACCGAGCTTTCCCGTGCCCGAAGATTTAAAAAACATCTCTCCCTGCTCTTTATTGACCTGGATTACTTTAAACTGGTCAATGACACTTATGGGCATCTGGTAGGAAGCTGGGTTCTGGTGGAAACCGCCCGGGTGCTCAAAGGTTGCCTCAGGGATATTGATATAGTTGTCCGCTATGGGGGAGATGAATTTATTATCATTCTTTCAGAGACCGACCGCCAGGGAGCAATGGTGGTGGCAGAACGAATTCGGAAAAGAATTGAAGAGCATACCTTCCGTCCCCGGGAAGATATAGAAATTCATCTAACCTGCTGTGTGGGAATTGCGGTGTATCCGGAGGATGCAGAGAGCAAAGAAGAGTTAATCCAGCTGGCAGATAAAGCAATGTATCGGGGAAAAGAAACCACCAGAAATGTGGTTTATTCCGCACATACTCTTTAGTTAAATCTCCTCCAGCGATAAAGTAGAAGAATTAAAAACCCTCCTAAAAGCAAGAACAAAACCGGGTCTGGTTTGAACTCCGGATTCGGACCCGAGGGGTAAATCAAACATCCACAGGAATCTTCCTCCTCATCATCAGAGGAAGCTCTATAATAAACAAAATCTATCCCCTTTTTCTGAGCAGAGGCTTTAACCGTGAGGGGCACTGCTTTGGAAATAACCGTGGAGCCATAAGCGAGTTTAGAATAATCATTCACCCGCACCTGAGAATAAAGCTGAACATAAGGGACTTTATCTGATGACTCCCAGTAAGGGAAAAGATAAGCTTTGAACCTCTTACCAGCTATTTCCGGGCTTTCCGCATAAACATAATATTCATCCGGCGGAAGACCAAAAAGCCGATACCCACCTCCTTTTCCACTAAGCCGGGCAATCACCGGGACAAAATCCGAAGCGCGAATCGCCACAATATGCACCCCGAACATCGGGCTATCATCACTCCATTTTACCTGCCCGCGAATCTCTCCCCAATCCGGAATCTCAGTAGTATCTGGATATAGAAGGGTAAGCCCGGCAATATCATCCTGCTCTAAAGTTAAAGATTCTTCTGAATAATCCTGACAGGTTAATCCACCAGATTGGTTCTCCACACAAAACTGAAAATAAAACGGATACATTGTCGCGGAAATGCTCGGGTCAAAATCCTCGCCAACATAAGCGGTAAAGCTATGGTCCAGCCCAAAGAAATGCCCAACCTCGTGAACCGCCACCGCTAAAAGCCGATACTTTCCCTCCCCCTGACATTCCGCAGGTCCGCTTGACGGGTTATCTACCCAGTTTATATCCAGATTATAAACAATATCTGCCTCTATCATCCTGCCGGTCATTGTGTTGTAATAATTCACAGTAAAGCCCAGAGTGCTATCATCTCCCAGCGATTTAAAAACGATAATGTTCTCGCCATCACATCCCTGAGTAGTTTCTCCTTCGGAACAATAGGTGCTGGTGCTGGTTGTGCCATCATAAATTGCCTGAATATCTGCATACTCCACCTGATTCCAGACCGAGAAGCTTTCCTGAAGGGTTTGAATCACATCTGTCAGACAGGTATCTGAGCTGAGTAAATTCTCCTCACTGATTGAATAATGCGGATTCTCTTCCCAGTGAATCTTTGCCCCGCTTTCGGTTCGCATAATCACAAAGCCAAAACCGCTCGCAGAAAAAACCACCAGCAATAAAATTCTTATGAGCTTTTTAAGCTTCATTTATCTTTTTTTCAGATTCTGTTTCAAAACCGCTCTAATCTGGGACTTGAGCTGGCTTAACTCTATCCGGGAGGGAGGAAGAGTATCAGTTTTGCTCTTTTTCCAGAAAGCAATTCCACCAAGCTCCTGCCGGGCATATTTTTTCTTGCTCTTTTTATCATAGTAAATCTTGAACTTTCCCTGTGCCCAGCCCACCGGTTGATATGCTCCAGAAGAAGTCTTTTTAAGAAAAAGTAAAGACTCTTCCAGGGGAAAAAAGGAAGCCGTGCCTGAGATTTTTATCCCTCGCTCTCCCACTTCTCCTCCGGGCTGACGAACTTTTACCTCTTTAATCCTGGAATTTCCCTTCAGCACCTCATAGACCCGGATGGTATATTCAGTCCAGATCATCTTTCCGCTTTCATATACTCGTTTATCCACACAGTGTCCAAGGACAATTAGCTCTGCCTTCTGGGTAAGCTTATCCAGACTTAAAGGAATCATCACCACTGATTGAGCGAACCAGGGAAGGAAGAAAAAAATCCAGAAGATTTTTCTTCGCAATTGACCTTACTCCTTTCCTGTTTTACAATTAGCTTTTTGAATATAGCTTTAAATTTATTATGGCGGTAAAATACCAGATTGTCAAAGGATTTCGGGATATCCTTTTTGAGGAGAGCCGGCTCTTTTTCTCCTGCGAGATGCTGGCACGGGAGCTTTTTGCCCGTTATGGTTATCAGGAGATCCGGCTTCCAATTCTGGAATACCAGGAGCTGTTTGTCCGGAGCATCGGAGAAAGCACAGATATTGTAGAAAAAGAAATGTTCAGCTTCCCGGACAAAAGGGGAAGAATGCTGGTGCTTCGCCCCGAGGCTACCGCCAGTGTGGTTCGGGCATATCTGGAAAATCAGCTTTATACCAAGCCCGGGGTAAAACTCTTTTATATTGGACCGATGTTCCGGTATGAGCGACCGCAAAAAGGTAGATACCGCCAGTTCTGGCAGATTGGGGCAGAAGCCATTGGCTTTCCCGGTCCAGCAATTGATGCGGAACTGCTTGCCCTGCTTGACCAGTATTTCAAAACCCTGGGCTTGGAAAAAATTGAGCTAAAGCTAAACAGCCTGGGCTGTAAAAAATGTCGACCTGCCTACCGGGAAGCTCTTATCCAGTACCTGGAAAAGCATAAAAATCAGCTCTGCTCTGACTGTCAAAAAAGGGTGGAGCGAAATCCCCTTCGGGTGCTGGACTGCAAACGGCAGGAATGCCAGAAAACCATCAAATCCGCTCCGGTTCCAGGAGATTTTCTCTGTTCCGGCTGTCAGGAGCATTTTAAAAACCTTTTGAATCTGCTGGAAAAATTAAATATCTCCTACCAGATTGAGGAACATTTAGTTAGAGGATTAGATTATTATACCAAAACCGTGTTTGAATTTCAGGCAAAGTCCGGGCTGGGCGCCCAGAATACCATCTGCGCCGGGGGAAGATATGATGATTTGGTAGAGGAGCTGGGCGGTCCTTCTACCCCGGCAACCGGCTTTGCCCTTGGTCTGGAGCGACTCGCACTTCTTCTAAAAGAGAAAATCCCCCCGGAAAAGCTCCTGCTCAGACCAGAGGTTTTTATTATCTTCGCAGACCCTCAGGGATATGATTTTGCCTTTTCTCTTTTATTCTCTCTTCGGCGAGCCGGGATTTATGCAGAGATGTGCCTGGATGAGCCTGGAAAATCACTTCGGGCTCAGCTCCGGGTGGCAGACCGGGAAAAAGCTAAATCCGCTTTAATAATCGGCGAGGAGGAAATTCAAGAGAAATCTCTTAACTTGAAATTTCTGGATTCTGGCAAAAGCTTAAAAATCAAATATTCTCAGCTCAAAGAGATGGCAGAGATAGACTGGGCGAGCCTGAGGGAGGAGCTTAAAGGAGTGGGCTTTGCTTTTGTTTCTTCTGAGTATCAGGAGATTTTAGCTGAGAATCAGCAGTTATTTACCATTTTTAAGATATATCTGGAGGAGATGGAGAAGCAGGAGGGATAAATGGAAGAGTCGGGAGGCTGGAAAAGAACCTGCTATTGTGCGGAATTAAGCAAACAAGACCTGGGCAAAGAAGTTTACCTGATGGGCTGGGTGGATTCCTACCGGGACCACGGCGGAGTAATCTTCATTGACCTGCGAGACCGGAGCGGGATTATTCAGGTGGTTTTTAATCCCGAGTTTTCTCCCCAGGAACATAAAAGAGCACATCAGCTACGCAATGAATGGGTAATTGCGGTTCGGGGCGAGGTGCGGAAAAGACCCCAGGACAGCATCAACCCCAAGCTGAAAACCGGAGAGATTGAGGTCTGGGTCAAGGAGCTGAAAATTTTAAACCGCTCCGAGCCCACTCCTTTTGTGATTGAGGATGGGGTTCGGGTGAGCGAGGAGCTTCGGCTCAAATACCGCTATTTAGACCTCCGCCGACCAGAGATGCAGAAAAAGATTATCACCCGGCATCAGGTGGTCAAGCTGGTTCGGGATTATTTTACAGAGCTGGGATTTTATGAGATAGAAACCCCCTTCCTCACCAAGAGCACCCCGGAGGGTGCCCGGGATTATCTGGTGCCGAGCCGGATTTATCCGGGGAAATTTTATGCCCTTCCTCAAAGTCCTCAGCTCTTTAAACAAATCCTGATGATTGCTGGATTTGACCGATATTTTCAGGTGGTGAGATGTATGCGGGATGAAGACCTGCGGGCAGACCGCCAGCCGGAATTCACTCAAATAGATGTGGAGATGAGCTTTGTTGAGCCAGAGCAGGTCTTTGAAGTGATTGAGGGAATGATTGTGCGGGTCTGGAAAGAGATTTTACACCTGGAGCTGAAAACCCCTTTTCCCAGAGTGAGCTGGGAAGAGGTGATGGACAAATATGGCACCGACCGACCTGATACCAGATTTGAGCTTCATCTTAAAGACCTCACCGATATTTTTCCCAGAAGCGAATACCGATTTTTCAAGCAGGCGGTGGAAACCGGAGGAATTATCAAGGGATTAAATGCTCCCGGCTGTGCGAGCTGGAGCCGGAAGGAAACTGATGACCTTACCCACGCGCTTAAAATTTATGGTGCCAAAGGCTTAACTGTAATTCGCTATCAGGAGAATGGGCTTCAGGGACCTGTGGTCAAATATTTCTCTAGCGAGGAACAGAAAAAAATCATTGAACGGCTGGAGGCAAAGCCGGGCGACCTGTTAATGATAATGGCAGATAAATTTGAG
>CAZKMM010000131.1:0-6285 GCA_964553915.1 uncultured bacterium | reverse complement strand
GTTATAGTAGAAAAGGTAATTACCTATTTGCCAGTTTACTCGCCTTTTTCAATCTCTGGGCGCAGGTTTGGGTTCCGAGCAGTTCTATTACTTCAAACAGCCCCGGGCTCACCGTCTTTCCGGTTAAAGCCACCCGAACCGGCTGGGCAAGTTGCTTGAGCTTTAAGCCCCTCTCCTGCATAACCTCTTCAAAAATCTTTTTTACCTGCTCGCTGTCAAATCCATCCAGCTTTTCCAGTCTCTCTCCCAGCTCATAAAGGGCAGGCGCGATTTCCGGGGTGAGGTATTTCTTTTTTGCCTCTTCATCATATCTTGGCTCATCAATAAAAAGATAATCGCAAAGCTCAACCATCTCTTTCAGGGTGCGGACCCGAACCCGATAAAGCTCCACCATCCGAAGAAACCGCTCATCAAGCTCTACTTTATAACCCGCCTTTTTAAAATACCCGAGCGCAATCTCTGCCAGCTCTTCCAGAGGCTTGTTCCTTATATGCACGCCGTTTATCCAGAGCAGTTTTTCATAATTCCAGATTCCGGGCGAGCGGTTTAAATCTTTAATATCAAAAAGCTTAATAAGCTCATCCACACTGAAAATCTCCTGGTCGCCCCAGCTCCAGCCAATTCTCACCAGAAAGTTAATTAACGCCTCAGGCAAAAAGCCCATCTCCTGGTATTCCAGCAGGCTGGTGGCACCGTGCCGTTTGCTCAGCTTGCTTTTATCCGGACCGAGCACCAGCGGATGATGAGCAAACTTTGGTGGCTCCCAGCCCAGTGCCTGATAAATCTGTAGCTGGCGGGGAGTGTTGTTGATGTGGTCTGCTCCCCGAATCGTATGGCTGATTTTCATATCATAATCATCAATCACACAGCTGAAATTATAGGTCGGGGTGCCATCGCTCCGGAGAATAATCAAGTCATCAAGCTCGGAATTATCATAGGTGATTTTCCCCTGAATAACATCCTCAAACACGGTTATTCCCCTCTGCTCACTTTTAAAACGGATTACTTTGGGTCTGTCTGGTGGATGCTCGGTGCGGTTCCGGCACCTTCCGTCATAGCGGGGCTTGGCTCCGATACGAAGCGCGCGCTGGCGCATTTCCTCCAGCTCCTGTGGGGTGCAGGAGCAATAATATGCCTTTCCTTCCTCCAGAAGCTTATAAGCATATTTTCGGTATATCTCCAACCGCTTTGATTGAAAAACCGGCTCCTCATCCCAGAGCAAGCCCAGCCATCTAAGTCCCTCAAGAATTGCCTCGGTAAATTCCTGCCTGGAGCGCTCCGGGTCGGTGTCTTCTATCCGGAGCAAAAACTTCCCTCCAGTGTGCCTGGCATAAAGCCAGTTGAAAATTGCAGTCCGGGCTGAGCCAATATGAAGATGCCCGGTCGGGCTGGGAGCAAATCTCACTCTTACTTCCATCCTCGCATCCTCGCTCATTTTTCTAAAATCCTTCGCACTAAAAAGAAACTTCTCCGATGAATTGGACAGGGTCCGTATTTAAAAAGTGCGGTTTTATGCTCCCGGGTGGCATATCCCTTGTTGCGGGCAAAATTATATTCCGGATAAAGCTGGTGATACTGGCACATTTTCTCATCCCGCACCACCTTGGCAATGATGCTGGCGCAGGCAATGCTCAGGCAGAGCCTATCGCCTTTTTTCACTGCCAGAGAAGGTGGAGAGTTAAGCGGTGCTATTCCGTCAACCAGGCAGAAATCCGGCTCCGGGTTGAGAGCTTTTACTGCCCGCTCCATTGCCAGAAGGGAGGCATTAAAAATATTAAGCTGGTCTATTTCCTCAGGGCTTGCCTCGCCAATGCCCACACAGATGGCTTTATCCAAAATAATTTTATAAAGCTCTTTTCGCTCCTTTTCGCTCAAAAGTTTAGAATCCTTCACTCGCCAGAGTCGGGAACGATGATGAATACGCCTGGGAAGAATCACTGCTCCAGCCACTACCGGTCCTGCCAGCGGACCCCGGCCGGCTTCATCCACTCCAGCAATCATCTGGAATCCCTGGCTGAGGAATTTTTTTTCCAGATGAAAACCGGGCATTTTTTGAAGAGAAGGAAAAAACTGGCTCTGGCTTTTTCTCATTGCTTTTATTTTAATCTCGCTCCCTGCTCGGTCAAGCCATCCGGGTTTGAAAGCAGACAGGATTTAAGATTATACTAAAATCATCACTCTGGGAGGAAAATTATGGAAAAATACCCGGTGATTTTAAGGGAGGTTAGCGGTTATAACGAGCAGGAGCTTCGCAAGGTAATTCATCAGGGGATTGAGGAGCTGGGAGAAAAGCCTCAGGGAAGAGTATTTGTCAAGCCCAATGTCATTTTTGCTCATCGTAGATACGGCACCACTGGCTACACCAATCCCACCTTTCTTCGTGCCCTTTTAGAAGAGCTTTCAGAGCGGAGTGAGGTAGAGGAGATTATTCTTGGAGAGCACTGTGCGGTTACGGTCCCCACCCGTTATGCTTTTCAGGAAGCGGGTTATTTTGAGCTGAAAAAAATTCCCAAAGTCCGTTTCGCCTATATTGAGGAAGAGCCAAAAATCTGGGTGGATTTGAAAAAGGGGGTGGTTCACCAAAGGCTTCCGGTGGCAAAAAGCCTTTATTCTGCTGATTATAAAATCTGGGCACCCAAGCTCAAGCATCATGTTTCTTCCAGGCTTACCTGTGCCCTCAAGCTCAATTTAGGAATTCTGGATTCTAATGCCCGGCTTTTCGGACACGATTTCCGCTTAGAGGAAAAAATCGCGGACCTTTATGAGGTGGGTCATCCGGACCTGGTTTGTGTGGATGCGATTCAAATTGGGGAACAGAATGAGCTGGTGAGCAAGCCCAAATATATCAATCTGGTAATGATGGGCACCAAGGGGGTAGCAATAGATTCGGTCGGAGCAAGGATTTTGGGGTATGACCCAAAGGAAATTCTCCATCTTCGCTATGCTCGCCAGCGGGGCTGGGAGCCGACCAGCGATGACAAGATTGTAATTAAAGGTGATATAACTCTTGAAGAGGCAAGAGCAAGGGTCGGAGAGCTTGACCGCACTTTTTCTGACCCCAGGGAGCTGGACACGCCGATTCGCTTTTATTTTGGACCTTATCCGGGCGGGGAGGAAATCTGCAATACTGGTTGTGTAAATATGATTAAGACCGCACTGGCAATTTTTGAAGCTTATGACCCGGGAGCTTTAAAACGAGCTCGTCCGGTGGCAGTGGTAATCGGGGAATATCCGGGAGATGTTGATGGTCAGGGATTGCCCATCATTCTGGTTGGTTCCTGCACCAAGATTTTGGGAAAGACCAATGGCTGGACCTTTCGGGTGCCGGGCTGTCCGGTGCTGGTGCCGTTTTTTGTGGTTCCCGGGGCATTTTTCTTCAAACTGAAAAGCCCTTATTTAGACCCGCAGGCACTTCTTCCCTTCCCTTATTACCTGGCGGTGTCTTATTTTTATAAGGCAATTAACTGGTTCCGGAGCCTCTGGCTTAATCTTTGAATTTCCTTATAAGAATTTGCTCTTGGGGATAAGTTTTGTTAATCTAGGTGCAAGTAAAATGAGTAGGTTGAGTTTGATTAAAGCCGGTTTTATTCTCGGCTTTTTGCTTATTATTCCCGGGAAGAGTTTTTCTTTTCCCCAGCGGGTAAAGGAAATAAGAATAGAAGGGGTCAGGTCTCTGGATAAATCCACCATTTTGAACTGGATTGATTTAAAGCCGGGAGGCGAGCTGGACTCGGAGATAGTTTCCCAGGATATCAAGCGGATTTATTCCACCGGCTTGGTTGAGGATGTGGTGGTGGAAAAGGAGCCGGTGGCAGGGGAGCCAGGCTGGGTGGTGGTTGTTTATCGGGTTAAAGAGAAATGGATGATTCATGAGGTTCGCTTTGAGGGGAATAAAAAAATTAACAAAGAGGATTTAGCCAATCTGGTTCCGGTTAAGCCTCACAAAGTATTTGACCCCAATCTGCTTCTGGAATCCCAGCAGAAGATTTTGGAGGAATATGAGAAGCGGGGAATGTTTTTAACCCGGGTCAAACCCCGAATAGAGGAGATAAAAGAAGGAGTGGTGGATATTGTTTTTGAGATTGAGGAATATCCCAAGCCAGTGGTTCGGCGAATAGATTTTTATGGCAATGAAAAAATTTCCTCCCGCCAGCTCCGAAGGGTGATGGTGACCAAAAAAGAAGCCCCGCTTTTTCTGGCAAGAAAATTTCAGGAGGAGCTTTTAGCTCAGGATTTATTTATGCTTTACAATTATTATCTGGACCAGGGATTTCTGGAGGTTAAGGTTGCCCCCCCGCTTGCCTATCTGGACCCGGAGCGAGACCGGATTTATCTTTCGGTTTTTCTGGAAGAGGGTGAGAGGTATCGGGTGGCACAGGTTCGGATTAAGGGAGATTTGGTGGCAGAGGAAGCGGAGCTGAAAAAGGGCTTGAGCCTGAAGGAAGGGGAGATTTACAGTGAATCCAAAGCCCGGCGTGACCTTCAATATCTCTCGGACTATTATAGCGACCTTGGTTATCATTTAGCGGAGATAGACAAGAAATTGGACCTGGAGCCTTCGCTCAAGCTGGTATATGTCACTTATCAGATTTCAAAGGGACCCAAGATATATCTGGAGCGAATAGAGATAAAGGGCAATGAGCGAACTTTGGACCCGGTAATTCGTCGGGAGATGGCTTGTCGGGAGGGGTATCTTTATTCTTCGGCTCAGGCGAGGAGGAGCCGGCAGAGGATTCTCCGCACCGGATATTTTGAGCAGGTAGAGCTTTTTGACCGTCCCGGCTCGGCGCCCGACCGGATGAATTTAGAAGTAGCGGTAAAGGAAGCAAAGAGCGGGGCTTTAATGGCAGGCGGGGGCTATAGCTCCCTGGAGCAGTTTTTATTCAACCTTCAATATGAGCAGAGAAATGTGATGGGA
The DNA here is from genome assembly GCA_964553915.1 of uncultured bacterium. Taxonomy (GTDB): domain Bacteria; phylum RBG-13-61-14; class RBG-13-61-14; order RBG-13-61-14; family DRUE01; genus CAZKMM01. Next base: position 1,367 of record CAZKMM010000131.1, on the reverse strand, counting down.
AGAGGGTATGATATAAATGCCAGTCTTCGCATCAGCTCGGTTGCCACCAGTTATTATTTTAATTTTGATGACCCTTATTTTCTCAATACTCCCTGGCATCTGGGGGTAAATGGTTATTCTTATACTTATCGTTATTATGATTTTGACCAGGAGCGAACCGGCGCCCGGCTTACCCTGGGAAGAAAAATTCCTCACACTGAATACAGTAGAGTATATTTGAGCTATAACTGGGAACTGGCAAAGCTGGAGAGTTTTGCTCAAAGCTCCCAGGTCTACCGGCGTCAGCCAGAGGATGCTCCTACTGCCAGTCTGATTTTAAGCTGGCGAAGGAATGCTCTGAATAATTACTTTGACCCGACCCGGGGGAGTTATATATCCACCTCGGTGGAGCGAGCGGAGCAGTGGCTGGGGGGCGAGAATGTTTTTACCAAGCTGACGGGTAATTATCGTTATTATCAACCTTTGCCTGGCAAGAAAATTGGTCATTATTTAGCTTTTCGGGCTATGGCTGGTTATATCTGGTTTCCGGATGATGAGAAGCTTTTAATCACCGAGCGGTTTTTCCTGGGAGGGAGCAGTTCCCTTCGGGGATATGAGCCGGGAACCATCAGCCCGGTTTTCATTGAAGATGACGGCACCCAAACCAGAATCGGAGGAAATAAAGAGGTATTGTTCAGTGCGGAGTATATTATTCCTTTAGGCGCCAGCGGGTTTAAGCTGGCATTTTTCTATGATGCAGGAAATGTTTACAATGATAATCAGGAGATAGATTTAGGAAATCTTCGCAAGGACTGGGGGGTGGGGATTCGCTGGCTCAGCCCGATGGGACCTTTAAAATTTGAATTTGGCTTCCCCATTGACCGGAGGGAAGGGGAAGAAGCTCAGGTATTTAATTTTGGTATCGGAACCGGATTTTAACTTAAAGGAGGTAAAAATGAAGAAAAAACTGCTCGGCATCCTGGTGGGGTTAATTCTGGTTTTTCCTGCTCTGGGAGAGGAAAAGGCTCCGGCGGTAAAATCAGTCAATCTGGGCAGTGCCAAGATAGGCTTTGTTAATCTTCACCGGGCAATTGAGGAGAGTGAGAAGGGAAAGCAGGTTCTTTCCAGCCTTCAGAAGGAGATAGACCAGGCTCAAGCCAAGCTGGAACAGGGGAAAAAAGAGATAGAGGCTCTGGAAAAGGAGTATAAAGAAAATCAGGACAAATGGGATGAAGCGACCAAACAGTCCAAAATGGCAGAGATTCAGATTAAAAAGAGCCAGCTGGGAAAGCAGGCGTATGACTATCAGACTTATTATCAAAAGCGTCAGAACGAACAGCTTCAGCCCGTGATAAATGACCTGGTTCAGCTCATTGAAGAGATTGGCA
>CAZKMM010000130.1:0-6365 GCA_964553915.1 uncultured bacterium | reverse complement strand
GTTTAATCCTTGCCGAGATAAGCTCCCGGCCGGCTCGGTAGCTAACCGGCTACCGACGGGAACCTCAAAGTCCTTGCCTGCTATTTAGTTTTCAAAGAGCCAGTCCACCAACGACGACCTTTAAAAGATCGACCAGAGCAATTTATATATTTAGCAAAACTTTTTGATTTGTCAAGAGGTTTTCGGGAAAGTTTTGAATTTTTGTTTGGAGTATCTAAAAGAGCTAATATTAAAAATAGCAGAGAAAATTATTTTGTCAAGTAGGTATTTTTATCCCGAAGTCATTTCTCAAAGTTTGCCAAGAGAAAAAGCTTTTGTTAACCTATCCGAAAAGGATTTCTTGTTTATTGATTCTATAACGGGTTAAATTTAAATTCCAGATTGCAAAATAGAATAATGGAAAAACAAGTTGACCCCTTAAGAGCACAGCTTTTATCTTCTCTTCCCGGATATGGTCCTGTGCCTTTTCTGGCTTTAAATGACCAGCTGGAGAAAGAAAGACTGAAAGTAGCTCTGGAAGAATTAGCCCGGGCTGGGATGGGAGGCATTTTTCTTCATCCTCGCACCGGATTAGAAGTTGAATATTTATCTGAGGAATTTTTTGAGCGAGTGGGATATGCGATTGAAACTTGTGCTAAGTTAGGAATCCAAGCCTGGCTTTACGATGAATACAACTGGCCGAGCGGGATGGTAGCGGGCAAGCTTCTTTCTCGCTATCCCGAGCTTGGGCAGGTATATCTTGATTATCTCCTGTTAAAAAAGCCGAAACCGGGCAGGAGAATTCAGGTTCCGGGCAAAATTCTGCAAGTATATTCAGTAACAGAAGACATAAAGGAACTTAAAGATTGCTACCGGGAAGACCAGCTTATTCTTCCCCGGATTGAGGGCGAGCTTTTAGTATTTTATCAATCGGTTTCTTCAGAGAGACTTTTTTCCTGTTATTGTGCCAACTGGATAAAACCGGTTCGGGGATATGTAGATTTATTCAATCCCAAAGTGGCGGAAAAAGTAATTGAGATGGTTTACGAAGAATATGCGAGGCGGTTCAGCCAATATTTTGGCAAAACCATTAAGGGAATTTTCCTGGATGAACCCCAGCATTATAACGGCTTTCCCTGGTCTGAAATTTTCCAGAAAGAATTTACCGAAAGATATGGTTATGATGTGCTGGAGTATCTTTATCTTCTGGTTCTTGACCGTCCGGGATACATAAAATTCCGCACTGAATATTATCAACTGGTGGAGGAGCTGACCAGTAAAAGTTTTTACCAACCGCTTTCTCTCTGGTGTCAGGAGCATAATCTGGTTTTAACCGGTCATCTTTCACAGGAGGAGCGACTGAGTCAGATGGCGGTAAATCACGGAGGAGTTTACTGTCATCTTTCCCAGATGCAGATACCGGGAATTGATGCTTTAAATGCCGGGGATGGTTTGCAGGGCGGTCTTGCCTGGATGGAGGCTCCAAATTATTCAGTGAAGATGGTAAGCTCTATTGCTCATATTAATGGCTTTTCCCGGGTGCTTTGCGAGGCAGGTGGGGGCGCGGGCTGGAAGATGAGCCTGGGGGAATTTAAGCGAATGACCGACTGGCTCTTTGCCCTGGGGATAAATTTTTTAAACCCGCATCAGAGCCTGATTTCTGTCAAAGGTATCAGGAAGCGAGACTTTCCTCCCAGCCATTTCTGGCAGGAGCCCTGGTGGAGATATTACCCGGAATTCTCCAGATATGTCTCCAGGTTAAGCCGGGTTCTTTCTCAGGGAGTTCATCAAGCAGAAATCGGGTTATTAATCCCTACCTCTACTTTCTGGGCATTATCCCGGGGAAGAGGAGAAAATAAAAAATTAAAGGAACTGTCATCCCAGATAGAAGAAACCTGCAAATTTCTTATTTCTTACCTGCGTGATTTTGAGATTATTTTTGAAGAAGCAATCTGGGAGGAAAAGGTAAAGATAAAAAAAGGCAGGGTCGTTGCCGGCAACGAGGAATATCCGGCTCTGGTCATTCCCTTTTGCCCGGTTTTAAATCAACAAACTTTAAATTTTCTTTTGGAATTTGCGCAAGGGGGAGGGTGGATTTTCTTTCTGGAGAAACTTCCTGAGTTTAATCATCTGGGAGAAGAAGTAAGAGCCTGGCAGGAAAGAATTTTGAGCTTTTCCGGGCGGGTAAAGATTCTTGCCGGAGAATATTATCTCCCCAGGCTGACAGAAACCCTGGCACGGGTTTTTCCTGCCCGGTTAAGCCTGGAAAGTTATCCTTATGGACTGGTGAGTCAGGCACGAAGGATAGGAGATGATGAAGTTTATTTTATTGCCAATCTCACAGAGCAGGCTGTTAGTTTAAAGGGACTGCTCCGCACCGGGAAAAAATCACTGCAAGCTTTTTACCCCTGGGAGGGAAAGCAGGTCGGGATAATCCAGTTTCCAGACAAAGAAGGAATAAGATTTCAGCTGGAGCTTGAAGGCAGGGAATCGGTGTTATTGGTAGCTGGAGAGGAGCAGGCACCAGACTGGATAAAAAAGACCAATTTAATTCCCCTCAGATATGATTTTGAACAAATTGAAGGCTATAGCAGAGCACTCCCGGTGAAAATTGAGGGAAAAGCCGGGGAGGTGAAAGTTGAGGTAAATCTTCCAGAACCTGTGGAATTAAAAGGACCCTTTCAGTTTCAGCCTTTTGGTTTGAATTATTTTCGGCTGGGTCCCTGGAAAGTAAAGGGTGAGCAAATCAAGCCCCGGTCTCTTTCTGAGCTGAAAAAAGAGCTGGATTTTACCTTAAGAACCCGGGGAGTTGTTTATGCTTTAAGAATTTTCCTTCCAGTTTTCTATTTATTTTTTCGTCCCCGGTCAAAATTTCGGGAGCTGGTTTATGAAGATTTTGTGGAATTTGCTCAGATGGAGGAAGCAAGCGGGTTGGGGAAAGCAATTTTAGGGATAGATTTTACCCGGCTTGGTTTTTATCAGGCAATAGAGGTTTTGTATCGGATTTTGGATTATCTTCCGCAGTATTTAATCTTTCCGGCCCCGGGAAGCAGGTATCAGGCAGAGACGGAATTTAATCTGGAGAAGGTCCCGGAAAATCTGGAGCTGGTCTGGGAAAATTTGGGGGAGCCGGTAGAAATTGTAATAAATCAGCATTTGCCCAGGTTAGAAGTAAAAAAATCCCGGGTCTGGGATGAGGATAATTTTTGTGCAGAGGTGAGCAGGTATTTGAAATCAGGCAAAAATAAAATTATCTTCCGAAGCCGGATGCCAGATTACCCGACTCTTTATCCCTGCTGGCATACCATAGAGCCGGTAGTTCTTCGGGGAGAATTTGAAGTTAGAAAAAATCACTTAAAGCCCGGCTTTGAACCAACCAAACCGCTCGGGGATTTAAAAAAGCTGGGTTATGTTCATTATTCTGGTTCTGTGGAATACAGTTTTGAGCTTGCTCTTTCTTCTTCCTATCAGGATTACTGGCTGGTTCTTGATTTAGGAAAAGTAGAAGGTGTGGTAGAAGTAAAAATAAATGGGAAACCAGCTGGATTAAAACTGGCACCTCCATACCAGTTTGCGCTCTCTAATTTTATTAGAGCAGGGAATAATCAGTTCCAGTTTATTTTAACCAATACCGCAAGTAATCTACTTTCCCTGCCAAAAAGTTTTGGGATTTTTGGTCCAGTAAGGATTTTCCCATATCCCCGGATTGCTTTTCAAAGAAGGGAAATAGAAAAACTTACCAGCTCTAAGAAGCAAACCTCACTTTAAACTCTCCCTTTTTCACTGCCTGGATAATCTGGTCTGGATGGTCAAAATCTTCAGTTTCAATCCAGGCTTGAGCTACCTCATAGGTCTCGTGAGCGTCATCCGTAGCAATCTTGGGCAGAGGAATCTGAGCGGTATCATATTCTGGAGTGTAAATTCCCCGGTAGGTGATTTCAATCGCATCAATCCGAAGAGGGCTGGTGCGGACTCTTTCTTTCACTTCTTCAGGACTGAGAAGATAAGCCCGGGGATGGCAGAGCACATAAAGGGTTTGCTTTTCACCCCGGATTTCTAAAAGATGGCTTCCGCCCCAGGGTTCAAACTCTCGCTCCACTCCTGGCAGGAGTATGATTCCCTGCTTTTTTAAATTTAAGCTCAATCTCTCCAGATAACGGAAATAATTGGGAGGAAGGAGAAATTGATGGTCAGTTATTGCCAGACATTTGAATCCCTGCTCAATATAAGCATTGACCATCTGCTCGGGAGGGTGAAATCCATCGGAAAAATTGGTATGAATATGGAGAGCGCACTTCATTTTTAATTATTCTACTGCCTTTTAAACCCGGAGCTAAAAGATACTCTGAGGAACGGTGAGACGGTCGCCTGGTTGAAGGGGAACATCCGGGGCTTTGCCCTTGCTGATTTTTTTCAGCTTAACCTTGATGATAATATTTCTACCATCCGGGGCAATCCGGATAATCGTGGCACGATTAGGCGCAGAATACTCTGCCAGCCCGCCCGCCTGAAGAATTGCCTGAAGCGCGGTTAAACCCGGAACATAGGCTATTTTCCCGGGGTGCCCCACTGCCCCTTCTACCCAGACAAAATTCTTGCTTAACTCCTCATAAGCGATACTGGAAATAAAAACAAAATCCCCGCCGTAAATTGGCTTATCCTCCTGTAAGTCTCCCTGAATTAAGAGCTTTTTTAAATCAACCTCTATTCGCTTAAGCTGAAAAACGTTTTGCCTGGGAAAAGATGATTCCTTTTCTTCCGGAAGCTGGGCTTCAGAAGGGAACTTTTCGGATTTTTTTTCTTCCCCGGTTTTTCCAGAGGAATTCTGCCCCGAACTTGATTTGGCTTTGGTTTCCTCTGCTTTTAAAATCAGGTTGAGATTCAAAGGGCGATTCATATATCCTCTGACTATGTAAGCCACACTCCCGACGTCTTCTGTCACCCCGCCAGCCATAGAAATCAATTTTAGCAAAGTGGTCCAGTTCTCCTGAAGATGGTAGGTGCCAGGATTATTAACCGCTCCCTGAATTAAAACCTCCTTGGAACGGTAATCTAAAACCTCTATCTTTACCACCGGATTTTGCAAATATCTCTCTGCCAGGATTTTCGTCAAATCGTTCTTTAATTCCAGGACCGATTTCCCGGCAACTTTAATATCTCCCAGAATCCAGAAGGTGATGGTTCCCTGGGGGGAAATTTCCCCTTCTGTGCGCATATCTGACTCACCGATTACCTGAATGAGAATTTTATCTCCGGGACCCAGGATATAATCTTCCTGTGCCCAGAGCAGGAATGATAAAATACACCCAACGCTCACGAGAAATATTTTTTTAATCAGGTTCATTTATTTATTTTGCTGGACCGATTAAAATAGAGGGATTAAAGGTTAGCTGAAAATAAATGGCATTTATTTCGGTATCATAAAAGCTTCTTTTGCCTGCATATGTAGCTTGATAATCTCCAGCTTCATCAATATTAGAATCCCGGAGACGATATTTATACCCAAGGGAAAATGTCAAATAGGGAACATTATGTTTTTTCAGCGCTTCCCAGACTAAAGAAGCACTTGCCAGATGAAGAGCATCCAGCCGGTCATCTACCCAGACATTTTCCATATCGAGTGAAGAACGGTCATATAAATCTTGTTTATAATGATAAGAAACACCTACATAGAGAGGTTTTGCAAAATAATATTTAAACCCCGTACCTACCTGCCAATACTGGAAATATAAATTATGACCATATATACTATAACTATACTCGCCATCTAAATTTAAACTATAACGATAACTTTGAGATTGGCTAAATTTAATCCTGATAAGGGGAACTGTCTGGTCTTCTAGAGCCCGGGGACTTTCTCCAAAATACATCCGACCCTGAGCTCCTCCAGCCAGTGAAATTGAGGTTCTGGGACTAAATTTATAACTGAAATTAACTAGTCCCTGATAATAGTCATAATCAGCAACCTCTACCTCGGTAATATTTCCGCTAGCATCCGGAATTTCCATGGTATCATAAACTCTCTCCCCTCCTTCCAGGTGGAGCCCTAAATTAAAGCGAGGATTAAACTTATATCCAAAACTAATATAGCCGATATGAGCATAAAAATCCGCCGGACGAGACATATAGGGATTTTCTGGCTCATCAAAAACTAATGTCTGATAAGTATAACGAACCAAACCATTAAAGGGACGAGAGGTGCGAAACCGGAGCTGAACACTTGCTTCGTTGCTGGTATAAAGAGGACGCTCACTAAATTCACTCACCTGTTCCCCTAATAACTCAGAAATATTCCGATTCCTCTTTAAATTGTCCTCCACATCTACGGTAATCGCCGGAGAAACGTATTGAAAAGCTCCTTTTAGATTGAGGTTATAATAATTATA
>CAZKMM010000129.1:0-6399 GCA_964553915.1 uncultured bacterium | reverse complement strand
ACCCTCTTTAACCAGAATTTGAGCCTTATTTTTCAGCTCTGAGTCGCTCATCGGCTTAATTCCTAAGGGTTTTAGCTCGCTATCCAGTTTTTTAAGCTTGCTCTCCCCCAGCCGATGGTAGGGAAGGAGCCAGATTTCCTTTTCTCCCAGCTCTTTTAAAAAATGGGCAATTTTTTTCAGCTCATCTTCCCGGTCATTATATCCGGGAACCAATGGCATTCGGATTTGATGGGGAATTTTGAGCTGGAGGATTTTTTTCAGGTTCTCAAGAATCAGCTCGTTGCTTTTTCCGGTGAGCTTTTGGTGAAGCTCAGGAGTCAGGGCTTTCAGGTCAAAGAGGATTAAATCTATCTGGCACAAAACTTTTTCCAGGGCTTTCCAGGGGAAATATCCGCAGGTCTCAGCAGTGATATGAATTTTCTCTTTTTTGAGCAGAGGTAAAAGTTCCTTGAGAAAAGCCGGATGAGAAAAAGGCTCGCCTCCACTTAAAGTCACTCCGCCTTCTTTTCCGAAGAACTCCCGGTCTTTTAAAACTTCTTCTGCCAGTTGCTCGGGAGTATATTCTTTTCCAGCCGGCTCCCGGGCTAAAGTAGGACAGACCTCTGCACAGGCAAAACAAGCCCTGCATCGCTCCCAGTGCATTATGGGAATCTCCTTGAACTCTATGGCTTCGCTCGGGCAGACCTGGGCGCAATCTCCGCAGGCAATGCACTTTTCCGGAGAAAAGACCAGCTCGTTTTCAAAGCGAAGTGCCTCGGGATTCTGACACCAGAGGCATCGCAGGGGACAGCCCTTGAAAAAAACTGTGGTGCGAATTCCAGGACCATCATGCACCGAGAATCTCTGAATATCACAAATCAGGACTCTAATCTTCTTCTTTGCATTCAAATTATTCACACTATTTGAGAGGATAACCGGAAAAGCTAAATTTTCACCCTTCTAATCCTGGAAACCCCGGATTTCTAAAAGAGCTCCGCTTTCCAGCTCCAGAGCCTCTCCGAAAAGTTTTTCGTTGATTTCCTCCACTGGCTCCTGAATGGTGTATCCTTTTACTCCCAGGCTCTGAGCCAGCCGGGAAAAATCTGGCTCGGTCTCTGCTAGCTTATCCTTTTCTGGAAAAACCAGAGCGCAAATCCCCAGCTGATAGCGAGCCTGAGTCTGGAGCTCCCGGGAATGATACTTAAAATTTTTGCGGTCGGTGAGAAGAAATACCCGAAGCTCAGGATTGGAGGCTTTCATTCCTAAAGCCAGAGGAAAGCCGGAGCCTAAAGGAGCTTCTTCACCGAGCAAAACCAACCTTCCGGGAGAATAATTTTTCAGATAAATTTTTGCCAGGGCAGAGGTTTCCTTTCCCTCGCAGACCACAAAGTCTTCTTCTTTAATTATTTTGCTGACCACTTCCAGAGTATGGATTAAATTTTTATGGCGGAAGCTGGCATATTTTTCTTTTACCCGCTGGCAGGCTTTTTCTTTTTCTGCTTTGAGCTTCTCTATCCAGTCCGAGCGGGAGGAAGGTTCACTTTCTTTCATTATCTGATTTAGTTTTTTCAGGCTCAGTTCCACACTTCCCCAGAGCTGAGCGGTGATAGGAGCAAAGCTCTGAAAAAGCAGAGGGTCCTCAGATAACAAAATCATCGGTATTTGTTTTGCGAGGTCAATCAATTTTTGAACCCGGGCAATAATTTCTTCATCTGGCTCCAGACAAATCAGTAAATCTGCCTCGGAAAGTAATGAAATCAGCCTCTCCTCTTCATAAGTATCCATAGAACCAAGAAAGAATCTGTGTCCGGAAGCTAAAGCGGAAAACCCGGAGCTGGAGCTAAAAGCCGGTATCTGTCGCTTTTCCAGAAATTCTCCCAAAAGCTCAGAGCAACCCGGCAGACGGGCAAGCGGACTTCCCAGAAAAGCAACCGGGGATTTCGCCTTGGTAAGCAGAGCTCGGGCAGTTTCCAGTTCCTCTGGGTCAGGAGCAAATTTTCCCGTAAAGCGAGTTTTTTCTCCGGGTAAAATAAAATTTTCCTGTTTTAAATTCTTTGCCCGAAAAGGCTGATAAAATACATCCAGAGGTATATCCAGATGAACCGGTCCCGGCGGGGGTGCCAGAGCACTCCGATATGCCCGGGCTATAAGCTGGGGAATCCGATGAGAATGGTAAATAATCGCATTAAATTTAACCAGAGGAGCATAAAGCTCGTCCTGGTCTAAAGCCTGAAGGCTCTCCTGGGTGGGCTTAATCTTCCAGCTCTGAATCTGGGGGGAAATAGAAATGAGGGGAATCTGCTCCTGATAAGCATAAATCAATCCAGAAAGCTCATAAATCACCCCGGCTCCAACCGTGGAAATCACCACCCCGGGCTGACCGCCTGCCAGGGTATATCCACAAGCCATCAGGGCACTGGCACCTTCCTGGCGGGGAACGACCAGCTCCAATTTTTTGTTCTTATCAATCTCATCATAGAGTCCTACCAGCTGACCGCCGGGAATGGTAAAAATTTTTTTTACTCCCTGAGCTTCTAAAGCCCGAACCAGAAGCTGATTGCCATTTAATTTAGACATTGAGCAAACCCCGACGCACATATTTAAACTGGTTCCAAAGCCTGATATCCAGCTTACGCCTGCCAGTAAAAATTGCTTTAAGCACTCCCCAGTTGCTCGTCTCTGCTCCTTCAAATTCCACCAGCCCAAAACTGAGCAGGCAGTCCGGAATACTGTCCGGGTCAGTCTCCACATCAATCACTGCAGGCAGAGAAGTTTCCAAACCCTTGCGAAGCGTCCTTTCTATCTCCTCCTTCTTTTTCACCTTTGCCCCAAAACAGCCATAGCTTTTTGCCACCTCTCCATAATCCACTGATGGAAGTTCGGTACCAACCGGCTCATTGCCATAACTGACCTGCCCGGCACGAATCATATTCCAGGCAAAATCATTAAAGATAATTATCTTGATGGGGAGCTGGTATTTTAAAAGGGTTTCAAACTCTGCAATGCTGTAAAGAAAAGAGCCATCACCACTGATAATAAACACCGGAGCATCTCCCACTGCCTTTTTCACTCCAATTGCCATTGGCAATCCGCTTCCTAAAGTGCCCATTCCGGTGGGGAAAAATCCTCGCCGGGGTCCGGGAAGGTCTATCAGCATCCCTGCCCAGAGGCAGACATTGCCTCCATCCAGCACCGCATAAAAATCCGGCATCTCCTGTAAAAGATTTTTGAGTTCCAGCACCAGAGTAGCAGGATGAATCTTTCCCCAATCCCGGCTCGCTTCATCTATGGTTCTCTGGCGGTGCTCCTGATTTAATTTCTGAAGCTTTGCCACCCATTCTTTTCGGGAAGCAGGCGGAGAATACCCCTCTGCCCGAACCAGCAACTGCTGGACAATCAGCCGGGCATCTCCTAAGAGGGAAAGCTCTGCTGGAGGATTATATCCAATATGTCCGGGGTCAATATTGACCTGAATAAACTTTATCTTATCGGACCAGAGCGGAGGAAGACCAAATCCGTCCAGACCAGAAAAAACACATCCCACTGCCAGAACCACATCTGCTTCTCTAATCGCGCAGTGAAAAGCCTCGCCGGAAAGATAGCTGGGAGGTCCTAAATAAACCGGATTATCCGGCAGGGCTGAGCCCATTCCCCCCATAGAGCTGACAATGGGAATTTCCATCGTTTGAGCAAGCTGATTCAACTCAAAGCTTGCCCCGGAGCGAATTACTCCTCCGCCAGAAAAAATCAAAGGACGCTGGGCACCTGCTAAAAGCTCATATGCCTGCTCAACCAGTTCCTCATCTGCTTCTGCTCTGAGGGGCTGAGCAGATTTTTTCAGCCTCTGCTCCCATTCCTTTAATTTTTGCTCAGAAGGAGTAATTTCTCTTTCCAGTACCTGCTCCTCCACCTCCACCAGCACAGGTCCGCCTCGCCAGGAAACTGCCCGGCGAAAAGCCTGAATGAAAACTTCTGCCAGCTTCTCTAAATCTCTCACCCGAGCCTGAAATCCGGTGATGGGCTGAAAAATTTTCTTAAAATCTACTTCTCCAGAATCCGGATGAGAATAAGTCCCGGACTTCTGCCCCCGGACCAGAAAGACCAAAACCATCGGGGTCTTATCTGCCCAGGCACTGGTGGTGCCGGTGATGAGTTTTTCAAAATCCCTCTCTGCCAGCACCAAACCAAGCTTTCCGCTTGCCCGGGCATAGCCATCCGCAATCTGGGTAGAGGCGGTTTCTGTAATTGGAGTTAAAAAGTCCAGACGGTTTCCCTGAAAAATGGAGCCAAGCTCTGGCTCCAGCTCGGGCTGAGCAAAAACCACAAACTCAATCCCTGCAGATTTAAGTATCCAGGCGAGAAATTCTTTTCCCGTCATCAGGAATATCTTACTAATTTTACCAGTAAAAAGCAATTTAAACCCAAGTTTTGACATTCTTTTCCAAATCTGCCTATGATGAAAATAAAATTCTACCCCAACCAGGGAGAGCTCTATGGAAAAAAGGCTCAGATGGGCAAGCAGGTGGATTCAGGCAGGCTGTTTTTTGTTTTTTCTTTATGGAATTTTTGCCAGCATTTTCGCCCGGGAGATTTCTCTTTATCAATTTACCGCTTTTAGCGGAAAAACAAATCTGGATAATCAGGTGCTGGAATTCATTCAAAGCCTGGTTTTAATAATTGGTTTAATGGGAGCCGGGCTGGCTCTGGCAAGCGGAATTTTGTTCCGGGTGGGAATTCAAACCCGCTCCCGCCTGCTTTTTCTTTCCGGGCTGATTTCTGGAGCAATTGGCGTGTTTGTTCTTCTTACCGTGCATCTTCACCAGCGAGCCTGGCTCTTATTTATTGCGGATAATATCTGCCTCACGGTTTTGAGTATCGGGCTTAATCTTGGAGCAAGAGAAATTTTTAATCTAATCAGGAAAGCACCCTAGCTCAGGGTATGGCTCGCACGGGTTCAGGTTTGCTCTGCTTCTCTTTCCTTTAAAAAATCTTCAATCCGCCTCAAGCCTTGTTCTATTCGCTTAATATCCACCGCATAGCTAAACCGAATATACCCTTCTGCGTTCTTCCCGAAATCTATCCCCGGAGTGACCCCCACTTTGGCGGATTCCAGAAGCTCAAAGGCAAATTTGTAAGAATCATTACAAAATCTTTTGGCATTGGCAAGCACATAAAAAGCTCCGGTGGGCTCCCGGGTGATGCCAAATCCCAGCTCTTTAAGCCGTTTGAGCATAAATTTTCTTCGCTGGTTGAAAATTTCCCGCATCCGCTCCACCTCTGGTTCTGCCTCTCTCAGAGCACTAACCGCAGACCACTGGACAAAATCCGCAGTGGAGATAAAGAAATTCTGAGCAATCTTCTGAAGGGAGCGAACCATCTCCTTGGGAACAATGCAATAGCCCACTCTCCAGCCGGTCATTGCATATCGCTTGGAAAAGCCATTCAGAACTATTGCCCGGTCGGTAAATTCTAAAATAGAATGCTCTTTGCCTTCATAAACCAATCCATGATAAATCTCATCTGAGATAACCAAAGGACCGAGCTTCGCAATCTCCTGCATTCGCTTCGGGTCCAGAAGATTTCCCGTGGGATTGCTGGGAGAGTTAATCATAATCGCTTTGGTGCGGGGAGAGATTTTTTCTGCTACTGCCTCAGGCTCAAACTGAAATCCCTCCTCTTCATATACCGGCACCGAGACCGCTTTTCCATAAAGATACTCAATCATATTGGGATAGCAGGAATAGCCCGGGTCTGAGACAATCACCTCATCTCCCGGGTCAAGAAGAGCACTGAAGACCAGAAACATTGCCGGAGAAGTGCCCGGAGTGATAATAATCTGACCGGGGTCAACCTGAACCCGATACCGCTTCCAGTAATCCTCGCTGATCGCTTCCCGAAGCTCTGGGATGCCTAAAGAATGGGTATATCTGGTTTTTCCCTCCCGCAGAGCTCTTTCGCAGGCTTCCACCACGCACTGAGGGGTGGGAAAATCCGGCTCCCCCACCGCAAGCATAATCACATCCTCGCCCTGACGGGTCAGCTCCACTGCCCGGTCAATTACATCCATCACAATGAAGCTGGGAATCTTCTGGGCTTTCTCTGTCAGCCAGTGCTTCATCCTGCCAAAGGGATTTTAAAAATATCTTTCCCAGAAGTCAAAAGCAAAGAGGCTTTCCTCTCCTGCTGGAAAATAGTAATTTCCAGATGGGGTTTGTGTCTTTGCTTTCTTGAAAATCTCCCCCGGTTAACTATAATTCTATTAGCAGTGGGGGATTAGCTCAGCTGGGAGAGCGCGGCATTCGCATTGCCGAGGTCACGGGTTCGAATCCCGTATCCTCCACCATAATTTTTTTAATTTTTCTATTCTTTATATTTCTCCATATTTTTTAATATTTTTAATATTTTCTCAAAAATTTCCAC
>CAZKMM010000128.1:0-6438 GCA_964553915.1 uncultured bacterium | reverse complement strand
ATCTTTTTCAGGCGGTTCTTGACCCGGGCGATGAGGTGGTGATTATTGCTCCTTACTGGGTGAGCTATCCAGATATGGCAATTTTAGCTGGTGCCAAGCCAGTTTTTGTTCCCACTTCTGCCAGAGATGGGTTTAAGCCCAAGCCCAAAGATTTGGAATCAGCCCTGAGCAGAAAGACCCGGCTGGTGGTAATTAACAGCCCGGGCAATCCCACCGGTGCTGGCATTAGCGAAAAGGAATTTAAGAGATTAAAAGGCATCTTGGAAAGCGGAGATTTCTGGATTGCCTCTGATGAGATTTATGAAAAAATCATCTATGATGATTTCAAGCATATCTCCCCGGCGGGTTTGAGTAAAAAGCTCTTTCAAAGAACCATTGTGGTCAACGGAGTAAGCAAAACCTATGCAATGACCGGCTGGAGAATTGGCTATGCAGGAGGAGACCCGGAGGTAATTAAAGCAATGGGCAAGATTCAAAGCCAGAGCACCTCTAATCCTACATCTATTTCGCAGAAAGCTGCACTCCGGGCGCTTCAGGGAGGAAAAAAAGAGGTTTCCCGGATGGTGCGGGAGTTTAAGAAGCGAAGGGACTGGATAGTTCGGGCACTGGAGGAGATTCCCGGAGTGAGCTGTTATAAGCCCGAGGGCTCTTTTTATGTTTTTCCGGATTTTGGCGCCTATCTGGGAAAGAAGTTTGAGGGTAAGATGATTAAAAGCTCACTGGATTTAGCAGAATTTCTTCTGGAGCAGGCTCGGGTGGCAGTGGTTCCGGGCGGAGCCTTTGGCGGGGAAGGGCATCTGAGAATCAGCTTTGCCACTTCTCTGGAAAACATCAAAGAGGGGGTGAGCAGAATTAAACAGGCTTTGAATCTGTTGAGATGAAAAAGAAATTAGTTTTTCTCTTTTTTCTGCTCGGAATTTTTCTGGGCTGTTCCCGTAGTTCAGGAGAAAAAATCACCATTCTTTTTACCAATGACCTTCAGGGAAGGGCGGTTCCTTATCCGGAAAAAAGAGGGGGATTAGCAAGGATTGCTCAGGTGGTTAAGGAGATTCGGGCGGAAAATCCTAATACCATCCTTTTAGATGCTGGGGATTTTTCCGTGGGAAGTGCTCTTGCCACTCACAGCCGGGGAGAGGCGATTGTTCGGATAATGAATGCGGTGGGTTATTCTGCCGGGGTTTATGGCAACCACGAGTTTGACCTGGGCAAGGAGCAAGCCCGAAGGTATCAAGAAATTGCTCGTTTTCCGATTTTAGCCTGCAATCTTCGGGATGAGCAGGGAAGAGCTTTTGCTCCGGAATATGCCATTTTCCAGCTCGGCTCGTTTCGGCTGGCAGTGGTCGGGGTGGCAAATCCCCGTACCCCGAATTTAGTTAACCCTTCCGGGATTTCCGGGCTGAGTTTTCTTCCTGCTGAGGCAGAGGTGCGCCGGGTTCAGCATCAACTTTCCGGGAAAGCGGATTTAATTATTCTTCTCACCCATCAGGGAATTGCGGAAGATACAAAGTTAGCCTATCAACTAAAGGCAATTCCTCTAATTATTGGAGGGCATAGTGAAATCGCCATCAATGGGCTTCGCAAGGTCAAAGGAGTAAAAATTGCTCAGGCAGGGCATTTTGGCTGGTGGCTGGGAAGAATAGACTTTTACTGGCACCCCAAAGAGAAAAAAGCCAGCGGTTTTAAAGCCCGACTGATTAAAATTACCAAAAGAATTCCTCCAGACCCGGAAGTGGAAAAGCTCATTTTAGAGCAGGAAAAAATTCTTCCCCGGAATATTGACCGGGTGATTGGAAGAACCTGGAGAACTCTAAGCAAAGATTACCTCGGCTACTGGCTTGCTGAATTGCTCAAAAAATATACCGGTTCTGAGTTTGGAATTATTAACACCGGCGGAGTGAGAAGCAAAATCTTTCGGGGAAAAATTACCCCGAGGATGATTTATTATGTAATGCCTTTTCAGGACCGGGTTTGTAAATTTGAGCTATCTGGCAAAAAACTGCTTCGGCTCAAATCTGCCCGGCACCTTTATTTTTCACGCGGTCCCGGGATTGAATGGGACAGGAGCTATCAGGTGGGAAGTATAGATTTTCTTTTAAAGATAAATGAATTTCCTGGGGCAGAGACGCCGGTAATTTATCCTGAGCTGTTTCGGGATATTATTATCAAGCAAATAGAACAGAACCGGGGCATTAAGTTTTTCTGGGCAAAATAGATTTTTCCCGAAAAAGCGGTTATGATTAAAAACAAAAAATTAACAGGAGGGAGGAGATGTTAAGAAGGCTTTTTACTCCGCTTAAGATAAAAGATTTGGAAATCCGGAATCGGATTGTGATGCCTGCATTTGGCTTGGCTTATACCCCGGAGCGAAAGGTTAATCAAAAGCTCCTGGATTTTTACCAAGCCCGGGCTCAGGGCGGATGCGGTTTGATTATTGTCGGCGGAGTGGGAATTGATTTTGTTGGCGGAGGACCAATGATGCTGGGAATTGATGATGATAGTTTTATCCCCGGCTATGAGAAGCTGGCAGAGGTGGTGCACAGGCACGGGGCAAAACTTTTTCTTCAGCTCTTCCATGCGGGAAGGTATCAGTTTTCTTTTCTCATCGGGCAAAAGGCGGTTGCTCCCAGTCCGGTCAAAAGCAGATATACCAAAGAAGAGCCAAGAGAATTGAGCAAAGAAGAAATTTTAGAAATAGAAGATAAATTTGCTCAAGCGGCTCTGCGGGCGAAAAAAGCCGGAGCAGATGGGGTGGAGCTGATTGGAAGCGCGGGCTATCTGATTAATCAATTTCTTTCTCCAATCACCAATCAGAGAACCGATGAATACGGCGGAAGCTTTGAAAACCGGGCAAGATTTGTTCTGGAAACGATTGAGAAAATTCGGGAAAAAGTTGGTGATGATTATGTCGTGACCATCAGAATGAGCGGAAATGATTTTATGCCCGGTGGAAATGACAATGAGATTATGAGCGAATATGCCCGGCTTTTTGTGGAAAAAGGCTTGGATGCAGTCAATGTTACCGGTGGATGGCACGAGACCCGGGTACCCCAGCTCCCAATGGCAGTTCCGCCCGGTGCTTTTACTTATCTGGCTCTGGGCATCAAACGCAAGGTCTCGGTGCCGGTCTTTAGCGCTAACCGCATCTATCATCCACTTCAGGCGGAGAGAATCCTGCAGGAAGGATGGGCAGATGCGGTTTGTATCGGAAGAGCTCAGATTGCTGACCCGGAGTGGGCGAACAAGGCAAAGGAAGGTAGATTTGATGAGATTCGTCCCTGCGTTGGGTGTATGCAGGGCTGTATGGACCGGCTTTTTAGTGGAAAGTCAGTGGAGTGTCTGGCTAACCCGCTTGCTGGCTATGAAGGAGAGCGGAAGATAGAACCTGTCAAGGAAAAAAAGAAGGTGCTGGTTGTTGGTGCGGGTCCGGGCGGATGCGAATCTGCTATTACTCTGAAAAAGCGGGGATATGAGGTTGAGCTCTGGGAAGAAAGCGATAAAATCGGCGGACAAATTCATCTGGCAGGAACTCCTCCCGGACGGAGAGATTTTCTCCGCCTGATTGATTTTTACCAGCACGAGCTTGCCCGCCTCGGAGTTGAGGTGAAGTTAAATAAAAAAGCCACTGCCCAGGAGATTGAAAAAGGAGGATTTGACCGGGTGATTGTTGCCAGTGGTGCCTCTCCCATAAAGCCAAACATTCCCGGAATTGACCAGGATTTTGTCCACCAAGCCTGGGAGGTTTTAAAAGGGGAGGTGGAGCTGGGAGAAAAAGTTGCGGTTTTAGGCGGGGGTGCCACCGGGGTGGAAACCGCAATCTATATTGCCAGCCAGGGCACGATTTCCGCAGAAACTTTAAAGTTTTTGTTTTTAAATCAGGCAGAGACCCCGGAGAAATTATATGAGCTTTGCACCAAAGGAACTCATCAGGTAGTGATTCTGGAGATGCTTCCTAAAATTGGTCCGGATTTAGGGATGGCAACCAGATGGGTGCTTCTGCAGGAGCTGAGGCGTCTGGGAGTAAAAACCACCACTAATGCCAGGGTGGTAGAAATCAAGCCCGGAGAAGTTATTTATGAGGTAGAAGGGGAGAAAAAGAGCGAGCCAGCAGATTCAGTAGTTCTGGCGCTGGGCTCGGTGCCGAATCAGGAACTGGTAGAGGAATTGAAAAAAGCAGAGATAGAATTTGAAATGGTCGGCGATGCCAAGGAGCCGAGAAAAATTATTGATGCCATCCACGAAGGCTTTTTGGTGGCAAGCAAATTATAAAAAATGGGACCAGTTCGCTACGGAGGAGGACTTTTTACCCCGGCAGTTTTTTATCTGCTGGTTGCTAATGTGGTGTTGTTTGCGATTCGGCTCTTTGCCCCTACTTTTGCTATTGGCTGGCTTGCTTTAATTCCTGACCAGTTCTTATTCCGGGTTCAGCTCTGGCGGGTGGTGAGTTATTTATTTATTCACGGAGATTTTGCTCATCTTTTCTTTAATATGATTGCTCTTTTCTTTTTCGGTCCTGCCCTGGAGCGGAGTCTGGGATATAATCGGTTTTTCAAGTTTTATTTTCTTTGTGGGGTGGGAGCCGGGATAATTGCGGCATTGTTTTATAAGCTTCTTGGTCAGGGCGGAGCTATAATTATTGGAGCGAGCGGAGCCATCTTTGGAGTGCTGGCAGGCTATGCCCTGTTCTTTCCCAACAGCACGGTCTATTTAAATTTTATTCTTCCCATCAAAGCGAAGTGGATGGTTTTAATTTTTGCTTTAATGGAGCTTTTTGCCACGGTGCAATATGCTGGGGGAGGAAGAAGCGGAATTGCCAGCATTGCCCATATTTCCGGAATGGCAATTGCTTATTTTTATCTTCGGGGGAGAGGGGATTTTCGGAAATTGAGCTTCCGCTATAAATACTGGAGGGCAGAGCGGGAGCGGAAAAAGCATTTCAAGGTTTATAAGTCCCAAGACCAGGACCGCTACCATTGAGCGGAACTTAAATTTAAAATCAAACGGGAAATTCCCAAGCCAGGCTCATCAATCAATCTCAAAAACTCGCTTAAATTTAAAGCGGAGTTAAGGCGGTGGTGCGGTGGAGACGGGCGCTGAGCAGTGCCCGGATTAAATCCGCTCGCAGAGGTGCAACCTGAAAAACCCCTACACCCATCAGTTTCATCAGGATTTTGGTCACTCCTGCCAGGGCATTGTGAGAATTGACCGTATAAATTTTTTTCCTGGGATATTTCTCCCTGAGCTTTTCTTCCAGCTCCTCTATGGCACAGGGACCCACCAGAAGAATCGGACCGGGATTTAACTCCTCCAGCTCATTTTCCTCAAATCCCTTTCCAAAAATCAGGTTAAACTCTCCCTGCCCGTTATGGTCAACATAAAGCATCTCCAGGACCATCAGGGTATTGTTTTTGCACCCCTCTATGCAGGCTCTTTCTTTTCCTTGAATAATTTTTACCCTGGGAGGAAAATCGCCGATGATTTGATAGGGATAGCGGGTTTGAAACCGGCTCAAATCACCTTCCAGCTCTATCTTTTCCAGCTCTGCTTCTCCCAGCTTCTTCTGGGCAGAAAGACGAAGATGCTCCACCTCCTCCAGAGAATATCCCAGAATCCTGGCTCCCACCACATCCACTGCCAGCGGGTCATCTCCAGCAATTAAGAGATTAAGCTCTGCCAGATATTTATCCAGCTTCTTCTCCAGTGGATAATGACCGTGATATACCGCTTTTAAGCCATCTATTATCACCAGGTCTGGACGAATAAATTCATACAAATCTGCCAGAAATTGATGGAGTTGATAATTATGCCGGAGCTGGCGGTCTTTATGATATAAAAGCCCCATCTGGTTCTTGATGCTCAGGGTCACAGTGGTCATACTGTGGGTTTTGAGCCTGGGGAGGGAAAGATAAAGATTCTCCTCCCGCTCCTCAATCAAACGCTGAAAAAGAATCCTGGGAAAGCGGAGCAGGAGCTGGTCTTTTCCCAGCTTAATTTCCCGGGTCGGCTCCTCATCTAAATAGAGAATCTTTACTCCATAAGATTTTAAAATTCGCTCCAGCCCCAGAACCCGAACCACCACCCGGGTAATATTCCCCTGAGTGGAATTTTCCATCAGATAAATTTCTCCGGAGAAAAACTCTTTTAAAAGCTCAATCACCGCAGAGATTACCACCGGCGAGGTATAACATTCCTTGCGAAAGTCAATCAAATTCGGCTTGATAAAAATCCTTTTTTTGCCCGAAAACCGCTCGGGGAAATTCAACTTTTCTGCGAGTTCCTTGACCGCGGAATAAAGCCCGGCTTTTACCTCCTGAATTACTACCTTTGCCATTTTTATCCTCCCAACCCTGAAAATAGCTGAATCAAAGCAAAATTTCAAAAGATTATTTGCAAATTCCTGCTCAATGATTACTCTTATAAAAAATCAGCAAAGGATTTTAA
>CAZKMM010000127.1:0-6623 GCA_964553915.1 uncultured bacterium | reverse complement strand
AAAAGCTGGAGCAGGAATTTTTGCGAGAAGGATACGGAGTTAACCGCAGGGTAATTGCAAGGAATTATTTTATCATTGTTGGACCCAGCTCAGACCCAGCAAAGGTAAAAGAGGCAAAGTCGCTAAAGGATGCGCTAGTTCGCATCAAGCGCTCAGGCGTGCCTTTTATCAGTCGTGGTGATGGTTCAGGCACTCATCAAAAAGAGCTTTATTTATGGAGCTTGGTTGGTGGAAAGCCAGAAAAAAATTACTTTGAGACCGGGCAGGGTATGGCACAAACCCTGCGAATTGCTCAGGAAAAGCAGGGATACACGCTCTGCGATACCGGGACTTTTTATGGCATTAAAGGGATTAGCGGGCTGGTGCCGGTTTTCAGCGGGTCGCCTGAGCTGGAAAATATTTATTCAGTGATTGCGGTAAATCCCTTCAAATGGAAAAATGCTCATTATCAACTGGCTATGCGGTTTATTGCCTGGATAACTTCTCCTAGGGGACAGAGCTTGATTAAAAGCTATCAGAAAAATGGCAGGGTTCTTTTTGAGCCTATTGCAGATATTCCCGGAGTGGATTTGGTCAAATGATTTTTGAGCTGGGAAAGATTATCTGGGTTTCGGTTCGGGTGAGCGGGCTTGCTACCTTGATTGCTGGATTGCTGGCAGTTCCACTGGCACTCCTGCTTTCCAGCATAGAATTTAAAGGGAAGAAAATGATTGTTTTAGTTAACCAGACCCTGATGGCGACTCCCACGGTTGTAATCGGTTTGGTGCTTTATTTTTTGCTCAACCGGAGCGGTCCGTTAGGAAGATTTGGTCTGCTTTTTACTCCCACCGCAATGACCATTGGAGAGGTAATTTTAATTCTCCCCATTATTCTGGGCTTTTCTTATAGCGCTCTTGCTCAGATTGATAAAAGAGTCAGACTCAGCGCCCTGAGCCTGGGAGCAAGCCCGCCTCAGGCAGGGATGATGACCCTTCAGGAGGCAAAATTTCCTTTAATTATTGCGGTATTAGCTGGATTTGCTCGAGCTATTTCTGAGGTGGGAATTGCTTTGATGGTGGGCGGGAATATCAAGGATTATACCAGAAACATCACCACCACCATTGCTTTGGAATCCTCAAAAGGAGAATTTGAGCTGGCTTTAATACTGGGCTTGATTTTGCTTTTACTCACTCTCGGAGTAAATTTTCTGGTTAATTTCAGTTTAAGGGGTTCGGACTAAGATGAGCACCTGTTATCAGCTCAGAGGGGTATTTTATCGATATCCTGAATCTGGCTTTCAGCTCCGGGTGGAGGAGCTGGAGATTAACCCGGGCGAGAGGCTGGCTCTGGTGGGAGCCAATGGCTCGGGCAAGACCACTTTGCTTTTGATTTTAGCATTTTTAAAAAAGCCACAAGCAGGAGAGATTTTATTTTTTGAAAAAAATCCCTGGGAGGGATTTCGCAAGCTGATATTTTATCGCCGTCAGATTATTTTTATATCCCATCAGCCTTATTTATTTCGGGGCAGGGTTTATGACAATCTGGTTTTGGGCTTGAGGCTTCGAAAAATTCCTCCAGCTCGCTGGAACGAGCTTTTAGAACCGGTGGTGGAGATTTTTTCTCTGGGCGGGCTTCTGGATAAGAAGGTGAGTGAGCTGAGTGCTGGGGAGGCGCAGAGGCTGGCTCTGGCTCGGGCTTTAGCTCCCAGACCAAAGGTATTGCTTCTGGATGAGCCAACTGTCAATCTTGATGAAACCCAGAGAAGCCGGCTGGAAGCCGGGATTTTGGAGACGAACCGGACTTTTGGCACCACAGTTATTTTCAGCACCCATCATTTTTCCCAGGCGCACCGTTTAAGCCAGAGGATTCTTTACTTATCTTCTGGAAGGATTGTTGAATACAGCCACGAGAATTATTTTTCTGGCAGGGCAAATCCAGATGGAGATTACAGCTGGATTGAGCCAGCTCCCGGGGAAAGAATCTGGCTGAAAGGAACCTGGCAGGGATATATTAACTGTGTGGTCAGCCCGGAGGATTTTGAGCTCCTTCCTGCTGGGAAAAAGCCCTGCTTGAACGGTATAAATACCTTTTCTGGAAAGGTGGTGAGAATGGAGCTTGACCAGGAGGGAAAAGCCCGAATTCGGGTAAGCGGGAACCTGGATTTTCGCTTGATGGTAGATACTCAGGAGCTGGCGAAAAAAAATATTGGACTAGCCAGCCCAGTTCTGGTAAGATTTTCACCTGATGTGGTTAAGGTATTTGAGTAAATTCAACCAGGAGAGAGAGGATGATAGAGTATGAGCAGGCATTGAAAAAGGTGCTCAACTCTGCCTATCAGCTTCCCAGCGAGTCAGTAAGCTTAATAAAATCCCTGAACCGGATTCTGGCAGAGGGAATTCGTGCCCGGGAAAACATACCCCCTTTTCAAAAAGCAACAATGGATGGGTATGCGGTGCGGGCTCAGGATACCACGGGTGCCAGTGAAGAAAATCCCGTGGAGCTGGAAATTATCGCTGACCTTCCCGCAGGAAAGGTCTTAAAATCCGCTCTGAAGGAAAAGTGCGCAATTAAGATTATGACCGGTGCCCCTCTCCCAGAAGGAGCAGATGCGGTGGTGATGGTAGAAGATACAGAGAAAAAAGGGAAGAAAGTCCTGGTGAAAAAAGCGGTCAAGCCCGGAGAGAATATTGGAGAAGCAGGGGAGGATGTTAAAAAAGATGAACTGATAATTCCTGCGGGTGAGAAAATCAGACCGCCGCAGATGGGAATGCTCGCTTCTTTAGGATTCAGCCGGGTGAAAGTAGCCAAAAAGCCAAAAGTGGCAGTGATTGCCACGGGCAGTGAAATTGTGGAGCCCGGTTCCCGGTTATCTCCGGGAAAAATCAGAAATGCCAATGGATATTCGCTTTACGCTTTATCGCTTCGGGCAGGAGCAGATGCCAAATACCTGGGAATTGCCGGGGATAAAAAATCTGAGCTGAGAGCAAAAATTTCCCAGACCAAAGGATTTAATCTGGTGCTGTTAAGCGGTGGGGTCTCAGTAGGAGAATATGACCTGGTCAAAGACCAGCTCAAGGGTTTTGGGGTGGAGCAGGTCTTCTGGCAGGTTCGGATTAAACCGGGCAAGCCAGTATTTTTTGGAAAAAAGAAAAATCAGCTGATTTTTGGACTGCCCGGCAATCCAGTAAGTTCAATGGTTACCTTTTATCTTTTTGTCCGACCCGCTCTGGATAAGATGCTGGGAAAGAAACAAATCGGGCTGAAAAAGGGAAGAGCAATCCTCGCCCAGGATTTAAAGCTCAAGCCGGGAAGAGTTCAATTTTTGAGGGGGAGCCTGACCAAAGAAGGAATTGTTCGTCAGGTGAGCATTTTTCCCAATCAGAAAAGCGGAGTTTTAAAGTCTATGGTAAAAAGCAATGTTTTGGTAATGGTTCCAGCTCATATTGAGGAGATGGAGCAGGGAGAGGAAGTAGAAATTCTCTATCTTGATTAAGAAATGAGCAAATTAAGCCATATAGATAAGAATGGAAAAGCAAAAATGGTGGACATCAGTACCAAGCGTGCCACCAGCCGGCTCGCAATAGCTTCCTGCCTCATAAAGCTCAAACCCGAGACCCAAAAAGCCATCAAAGAAAATAAAGTTGCCAAAGGAGAGGTGCTGAACACTGCAAGAGTGGCAGGAATTCTCTCCGCCAAGAAGACCCCGGAGCTGATTCCCCTCACTCATCCCCTCCCCATTGACCAGATTCAGATAGAGCTGGAATTTGTCCGCTCTGGCATCAGGATTATCTCGCAGGTGAAAACTCAGGCAAAAACCGGTGCGGAAATGGAGGCACTGGTTGGATGTGCCATCTGTGCCCTTACCATTTATGATATGGTCAAAGCCATTGACCGGGAGGCAGAAATCACCCGGCTTCAGCTGGAATACAAATCCGGAGGAAAAAGCGGAGAATGGAAGCGGAGATGAGCACAGGAAAAAAAGCAGGAATTATTTATTCTATCAATTTGAGCAAGAAAAAAGCTGAGTTAAAAACTCCGGTTGACCGAGCAGAGCTGGTTGCAGGAATGGGAATTAAAAACGATGGGCATTTTGGGTTTAAGCAGAGGCAGGTAAGCATCTTAGAGCTGGAAGCCATAGAAAAAGCAAAAAAGGAGCTGGCAAAAAGGGATATGGAGCTGGCAGAAAAAATCTCTGCTGGCTCCTTTGCGGAGAATATCACTACCAGAGGCATTGACCTGTCTCTGGCAGAGCCGGGGAAAATCCTGATTCTGGCAGGGAAAATCCGGCTCAAAGTCAGCCAGCTCGGAAAAGAAGATGACCCGAATTCCATTGTTAACCAGAGCTTTGGCATCAGCCTTCTGCCCCGGGTGGGGGTCTTCTGTGAGGTGCTGGATAGCGGAATAATCAAGCCGGGGGATAAAATTGAGTGGGAATAAGCTCTTGAGAATCTCCATCACTGACCGGTGCAATTTAAGGTGTTTTTATTGTATGCCTGAGTCCGGGGTTCGCCAGATTCCTCATTCTGAACTGCTCACTTATGAGGAGATTGAGCTGGTCTGCAGAACCGCAATGGAGCTTGGGATTAAAAGATTTCGGCTCACCGGCGGAGAGCCTCTGGTGAGAAAAGAGCTTGAGCTTTTGGTGGAAAAAATCTCCCGGCTTGCTCCTGATGACCTTGCCCTTACCACCAACGGGGTTTTGCTGGGAGATTTTGCCTTTCTGCTCAGGGATGCCGGGCTGAAAAGAATTACCATCAGCCTGGATACTTTAAACCCAGAAAAGTTTAAAAGAATCACCAAGCGTGATGAGTTTTTTTCCGTGCTTTCAGGAATTGAGCGGGCAAGAAAAGCCGGGCTGGAGCCAGTGAAAATCAATACTGTGCTGATTCGGGGATGGAATGATGATGAAATTCTGGATTTTGTCCGCTTTGCTCAAAAAGAAAACCTCCAGGTAAGGTTCATTGAGCTGATGCCCACCCGGGCTTTTGCAGACTGCAAAGCCACCAGCAAATACAGCTCAAAGCTGTTAATCACCGGAGCAGAAGCCAGAGAAAAAATAGAGCAGGAATTTGGAAAGCTGGTCTTTGAAGATAATTCCCGGGGAGTGGCAAAGATTTTTAAGCTGAAAGACCGCACCAGAATTGGGTTTATCACTCCGGTGAGTGAGCCGTTTTGCTCGGGCTGTCAGAGGCTTCGGCTCAGCTCAGATGGAAGACTTCGGCTCTGTTTGTTTGACCAAAAGGGCATAGACCTGAAAAATCTCCTCCGCTCCCCGAACCTTAATCCAGAAAAAATTTACCAGATTTTCCAGCAAGCCCTGGAAAAGAAAGCCAGCTATGTTCGGGGAAATCTCCTGGAAAACGCCTGCACTATGCACCAGCTCGGGGGTTAAAATGAAGCTGGGAATTTTAACCATCAGCGATAAGGGTGCCCGGGGAGAGCGGGAAGACAGAAGCGGAAAAGCGATTCAGGAGATTATGAGCCAGCAGGGTTTTGAAATCGCAGAGTATAAAATCATTCCGGACGAGCCTGAGCTGATTAAAAAATATTTAATTAAATGGAGCAATAAAGGGCTAGAGCTAATCCTCACCACCGGCGGAACCGGGTTTGCTCCCCGGGACCAGACTCCAGAGGCAACCAGAGAAGTGATTGAGCGGGAGGCTCCGGGAATCAGCGAGGCAATTCGGTTTTATGGTCTGCAGAAGACTCCAAGAGCAATGCTCAGCCGGGGAGTTGCCGGGATTCGCAAAAGAACTCTGATTATCAACCTTCCCGGGAGCGAAAAAGCAGTTCGGGAAAGCCTTCTAGCAATCCTTCCTGCCCTTGGGCACGGCATAGAAATCCTCAAAGAAACCGCTGGAGAATGCGGGGAAAATCCTGGGAGATAAATTTGCCGGGCTTATTCTCTTTGGCTCCTTTGCTCGGGGAGAAGCCAGCCCGGATTCTGACTTTGACCTTTTGCTTTTAGTTCGGAAAAAGCTCACCAAAGCCAAGAAAGACCATTCCTAATGAATGTCTGAAAGGAAGGAGTGAAATTTCAAAATTGACTGCTAAAAATTTAGAACTATGTTCAAAGCTTTTCAATTTTATTTAAATTTATTTAAAAAATTATATATTTCAGGATCTATGTATGAAGGTTCAATCCAATTTATATTGAGATGCATCATATATTCACTAGTTATCTCTTCTAATTCTTTTATTAATTTTGCTCGCTCTTCTTGATTTAATCCTCTACTTAGCCATTTCTCATAATATTTAATTATCTCCTTTATGATCGGAATTATGTTTTGAGAAGAGAAAAGTCCAAAACTAGGAAATAAAGTTCCTTTATCTCTAAATCCTAACCAAGATTCAGCGCATTGTAGATAATCAAATTGACAAATTGAACTTATTAATTCAGCCTCATTTTCAAAATATTTATCCAGGTTATGTTCTTTGGCAAAATTTAAAGCTAATGCACATAAACTTGGCTTTTCAAGTCTGTCACTACTGGATAACATCGTAAAAACATACCTAAACCAAAATACATCTTTCCAATATTCATTAAAAGGATTCCCTTTTTTAATTAAAAGTTTTGTATGATTAGGTTTATGCTCCTTTACTGCTAAAGCACCCATGTTATAGACAAGATTAATTATTTGCAG
>CAZKMM010000126.1:0-6792 GCA_964553915.1 uncultured bacterium | reverse complement strand
AAAGCCCTGCGGGAGGAAATCAAGCAGACCCTAAAGCAAATGCTGGAAAAATATTGAGGTCCGGCTTGAAAGGAGAGCAGGTTGAAATTAGAGGAGCCAGTCCTGGTAAGTTTATGTCTGCTGGGGATTAACTGCCGATACAATCAGACCAGCAAGCTTAACCGGAAAATCATAGATGCCCTGAAAGGCAAAAAGGTAATTCCCGTCTGTCCTGAGGCTTTGAGCGGGCTGGGCTTTCCTCGCCCGCCTGCAGAGATTGAAAAGGGAGATGGATTTTCCGTGCTTTCTGGAAAATCCCGGGTAATTGACCGGGAAGGAAAAGACCTGACCAGAGCTTTTATTACCGGGGCAAAAGAGGCGCTCAAGCTGGCAAAACTTTTTTCTGCAAAAACTGCAATTTTAAAAGACCGTAGCCCGAGCTGTGGGGTTAACTATGTTTATAATCAGGGCAGGCTGGTTCCCGGGGTAGGAATTTTCACTGCCCTTTTGCTCAAAGAAAAGCTCTCCATTTTAAGTGAAAGGGAATTTAAAGATTAGCTATTGCGAAAATATTTATAAGAAGAATGCTGATTAACCGGAATCTTTATCCCATATTTATGATATTGCTGGTAAATCGGGCAGAGATGATAATGAGAGGTCTCGCAGTATTTTTTCAGCTCCTCCACGCTTAAAATCATCATCCCCTGATAAGCAACACAGAATTTATGGGTTTCGCCTTTGAGGAAGATGCAGGACATTCTCCCCTCCTTTGCTGAGATGCCCTTGGTTTGGAACTCCGGAATTTCTGGCTCAGCCTCCGGCTTCTGCCTACCAGGTTAGATGACTTCGGGCTTCCAAAAGTTTTTCTGGATTTCTGCCTCTATTTATAAAATAATTCTGCCAGTGCTCATTGTCAAGGTAAAATATAAGCAAATTTTCATATAAAATATTATTCTAATCTGAAAAAATTTGCTGGAAGATTAGAAGGGATTGGCAGAAGGAATTTATCATTTAAAAAGAGCTTTAAAGGTGGACGGAAGCTGGCAGGAAAGGATAAAAGCTTTTTATTTTTTGGGCTTTTCTGCCAGATAAAGCCAGCAGACCCCTTGAGTTAGCCCGATGGAGGCTTTCAGCTCAAAGCCGGCTTGTTCAAGTTCTTTTTCAAAATCTTTGGGAGGAGGAAAATTTTTAATGGAGTCCCGAAGATAATAATAAGCCCGCTCCCCGCTTAATAAATATCCGATGGCGGGCAGAAGCCAGCCCAGATAGAACTGATAAATGATTCGGAAGAGAAAATTTTTCGGCAGGGAAAATTCCAGGATTCCCAGAATTCCACCCGGGCAAAGCACCCGATACATTTCTTTAAGAGCCTCTTGCGGTTCGGGAAAATTTCTCACTCCAAAAGCAATCACTAAAGCAGAAAAACTTTCTTCAGAAAAAGCCAGCTGATGGGCATCGGATAAAACCAGATTGGATTTTTCCAGCAGTCCTTTTTTGCTCAATTTTTTTATTCCCAGCTCCATCATTTTCAAAGAGAAGTCAGAGAAATAAATTTCTGCCTGAGGAATTTTTTTCTGGCAGGTAATCCCTAAATCCATTGTTCCGCAGGCAAGGTCTAAAATTGCCTCCGGTTGATAGGGCTTGATTTTCTCTGCCAGTTTTTTCCGCCAGTAAAAATCCATCCCCAGACTCAGGAGATGATTGGCAAGGTCATAGACTGGCGAGATTTTTTCAAACATCTCCAGAATTTCCCATCTTTTTGCCATTTTTACTACTTTACCTTGCTTTTTCCTTTTTGCCACTTGCTAAAAAACTATTCAGATATTAAATTATTATGAGATGGCAATTTTAGAAATAGTTAAGGTTCCAGACCCGGTTTTGCGGAAAATTGCTCAGCCGGTTCGGGATTATAATCCAGAACTGGAAAAACTGGCAAAAGATATGGCAGAGACAATGTATAGTGCTCCGGGCATTGGTCTGGCAGGAAATCAGGTGGGAGTGATGAAGAGAATTGCGGTGGTGGATATTTCTCCGCCGGAGAAGCCGAAAAATCTTCTGGTGCTGATTAATCCGGAGATTGTTCAGGCAGAGGGTGAAGATAAGATGGAAGAGGGCTGTTTAAGTGTGCCGGATTTCCGCCAGAAAGTTCCCCGGGCTTATAAAATCAGGGTTCGGGCAAGGAACTTAAAGGGAGAGGAAGTTGAGCTGGAAGCTGAAGGGCTTTTAGCCCGGGTAATTCAGCACGAGCTTGACCATCTGGATGCCCGCCTGATTCTGGATTATGCCAGCCCAATTCAGCGGGAGCTTTACCTGCGAAAAAGAAAAAAGCTCCTGAGGCGCTTCTGACCCCAAAAAACAAAATAAATTCTTTTTATTGACGATTTTAAAGAAGATGATTACATTTTTAGCGGAAAAATTTTTTTGAGGAAGTGCTATGCCCAAAAAAGATTATTACGAAATTCTGGGAGTAAGCCGGAACGCCAGCCTAGATGAGATTAAGAAGGCGTATCGTCGGCTGGCACAGAAGTATCATCCGGATAGAAATCCGGGCAACAAGGAGGCAGAGGAGAAGTTTAAGGAAATCAATGAGGCGTATCAGGTTTTGAGTGACCCGGAAAAACGGGCTCAATATGATAAATTTGGATTTGTCGGCTCCTCTGCAGGAGCAGGCTCGCCCGGAGGATACCAGTATTATACCTATAATTCGCCGGGATTTGATTTTGACCTGACCGACCTTTTCTCGGGATTTAGCAGAAAGAAAAAGAGGAGAAAGAGCCGGTTCAGTGGAATCGGGGATTTGTTCAGCGACCTTTTCGGATTCAGCGATTTTTCTCCGGAGCCGGATTTTACCCCTTCCCCCCAGAATATAGAGGCAGAGCTGGAAATTGATTTTATGGAGGCAATGAAGGGGGGCACTAAAACCTTTCAGCTTTATCTTCCAGTAAAATGCTCTGTCTGCGGAGGCAGGGGTAAAGTTTCCACTGGTCGGTCGCAAACCTGCCCTGCCTGTCAGGGAGTGGGAAAGAAAAAGGCAGTTAATGCTCCTTTTGATGTGATGGTGGTTTGTCCGGTTTGTCAGGGAACCGGCAGGCTGGAGGGTGAGCCCTGCTCCCGCTGTGGTGGAACCGGAACCGAGAACCGCTTGGAAACCATCACAG
Source organism: uncultured bacterium (assembly GCA_964553915.1). GTDB lineage: Bacteria > RBG-13-61-14 > RBG-13-61-14 > RBG-13-61-14 > DRUE01 > CAZKMM01. Next base: position 3,655 of record CAZKMM010000126.1, on the reverse strand, counting down.
TTCGGATTCCGCCGGGAGTGAGAGATGGGGGAAGATTGAGAATTCCCAACAAGGCGGTCGGTGGAGACCTTTATTTGAAAATCAAGGTTCGTCCTCACCCTTATTTCCGCAGAGAAGGAAACGATATTCATATAGATGTGCCCATTACCTTCTGGGAGGCAGGGCTGGGAGCAACCATTGAGGTTCCAACCATAGATGGCAAAGCCCGGCTCAAGGTTCCCCCGGCAACCAAAAGCGGTCAGCTCCTGCGTCTGAAAGGAAAAGGGGCTCCGGACCCCAAAACCGGCAAAAGAGGAGACCAGTATGTTCATATTCAAATTGTTCCACCCAGCAGGCTGGATGAAAAAAGCAAAAAGCTTTTAGAAGAACTGGCAAAGTTGAATCCCCAAGACCCGAGAAGAGGTAAATTTTAAGGAGGAGGAAGATGATTCGCCTGAACATAAATTCAGAAAGCCCTGAGCAGGAAAAGGAGAATCAGCAAAAAGATAATAACACCTCTGCTCCCGGTCTTTCTGAGCAGGAAGAGAAGGTTTTGGCTCAGCTCCTGAATTTGAGCAAAGAGGAGCTGGCAAAAAAACTGCTGGAGGAAGAAAAACGCTATCTTTATCTCCGGGCAGATTTTGAGAATTACAGGCGGAATGTGGAAAAAGAGCGAAAAGAAATGATGGAAAAAGGAAAGGAAGAGGTGCTTTTAGACTTATTTAAAATTCTGGAACTGCTTGACCGTGCCATACAATCTGCCCGGGAGCAAAATATAGCTCCTTCGGTTCTGGAGGGTCTGGAGCTGGTGAGACGGGAAACAGAGAAAATCTTGGAAAAGCATCAGGTAGAAAGGATTCCCAGCCTGGGAGAGAAATTCAACCCCGAAGTTCACGAGGCGGTGGGAATCCATCACTCCCAAGAGCACGAGCCCGGCACCATCATTTATGAGTATGAGCCGGGATTTACCCGACAGGGCAAACTGCTCAAACCAGCAAAAGTAATCGTGGCAAAAGAAAGAAAAGAAGCTGAAGACCCGGCAGGATAATTCAGGCAGAATTTAGATATTTCTCAAGCTCCTTTTGCACCTCTGGCTCCGGATAATGGCGGAAAAGCATTGCAATCAATCCATCAAATTCCCTGCGGGTTTGAGTATCCAGTTTCCGGTAAAGCCGGACTAAACTCCGCTCTGAGGGGGTAAGCTCTATTCCGTCCACCTCTGCTCCCAGCTCCTGAAAAAGCTCCTCCAGACTCACCCCGGCCCGCTCCGCATATTTTTCCAGCCTTTCCCGCCTTGCCCGACTCCATAGCTCCTCAATCCCTATTCCCAGTGCCTCTGCCAACTGCTCACAGCGCTGATAATTAGGAGCATCAATTTTGCCGGTCTCAAGCTGATGAATATAAGTATTGGAAACATTTAGCTTCTGAGCCAGGTCTTCCTGGGTGAGCTTTTTCTTTTTTCTTTGTTTTTTTAAGAATTCTCCGAATTCTGACATAATGGATGCCTCCCTTAAAATTTAATTAAGCAACTTTATTAAGTTTTTAACAGAATTTTGGAACCTTGTCAAGAAAAATCTTATCAAAAAAGAAAAAAACAGTTTTATAAGGATTAGCAGAAAAAAGACTTGACAAACCGGAGAAAAGAAGATTTAATAAAAATAAAGTAAATTACTTAAAATCGGTTAAAAGATGCTCAAGGTTTTAAAGGTTATAGAACGCTATATCTGGGTGATTAATTTATTTTTACTTTTCTGGCTGGCTTATTTTGCTGGGGGGCTGGTGAATTTTCAGCTGGAAAAAAAGTTTTTGCTTCCCGGGGGTGGAAAGGAATTTGATTTGTCCTTTTCTCCTGCCAGTTCTGGTTTCAATTATCATCCTTCCCCGGGCAGAATTCTGGATAAGAACCTTTTTGGCACCGAAGAGAAGCGCGAGGAGTTCTTCTCAGAGGAGGGGGAAGAGGAGGAGATACCACCGACCCAGTTAAATGCTACTCTCACGGGCATTGTTTATTTTGCTTCGGATTCGGACTGGAACCGGGCAACCATTTTCCTGGCTGATGAGAAAAAAGCAGATGTTTACAAAAAGGGAGATAAACTTGCTCCCGGAGTAAAAATCGCTGAGATATTGGAGAAGAAGGTGATTTTAGTCTGGAATAATGGGAAAAAAGAAGAGCTTTTGTTTGAGTTTGAAAAAGAAACCAGACCCAAAAAACGACCTCGCTATGTGAGCCCTTATGCCCGGATGAGCCCGGAGGAGCGGACAAAAAAACTTGCCAGCTATAGAAAGGCACTGGGAATTGACAATCGGATTCAGCGGGTTAGCGAAACTTATTATCGGATTGAAAAATCTGCGATTGAGGAGGCGCTGGGCAATCTCAATGATATTGTCACCCAGGCTCGGATGGTGCCCAATTTTACTGGCGAGGGCGAGGAACGGACCATAAATGGCTTTCGGATTTTTCGCATCAAGCCAGGAAGTGTTTTTGAAAAGCTGGGCTTGAGAAACGGAGATGTAATTCAAAAAATCAACGGAGTGGAGATGGACAGCATAGAGCGGGGTTTTGAGCTTCTTCGCCAGCTCCGGTTTGAGCGGGAATTTGAAATTGAGGTGAAACGGGGCACAAGAGAGATGACTTTAAGCTATGAGATTGTGGAATAAAGGGGGATTGAAATGATAAAAAGCCAGGTTGGGATTTTTCTTTTCGGGATTTTGCTGGCGGTTTTTTCGGTTCGGGCACAGGAATCAGCTCCAGTTTCTGGCTCCACCGCCGGGCAGGAAAAGCTGATTGAAGAAAATGAAAAGAGCTTTACCATCAATTTCAATGATGTGGAGCTGGAGCAGATAATCAAGACTTTTTCTGAATTGACCGGCAAGAATTTTATTCTGGAGGAGATTCCCAAGGGAAAGATTACCATTATTTCTCCTGCCCGGATTCCCAAGGACCAGGCGCTAAATATTTTTCAGGCAATTTTGAATTTGAACGGGTATCAGATGGTTCAAACCAGCATAGATAATCTGTATCGGATTGTTCCGCTCAGTGAAGCGGTTCGGTCTAATATTCCGATTTATCTTCCCAAGCAAAAGCTTCCCCGTCCGGATGAGAATTTTATTACCAGGTTTATCCCTTTGGATTATCTGGAGGTTCAGCAGGCAAGCAATCTGGTGCAACCGCTTTTGAGCAAGGAGGGAGCCAGTGTAATCCCTTATCAGCCCACCAACACTCTGATTGTGGTGGATACCGCTTTAAATATTGAGCGGATTTTAAAGGTGCTGAAAGCTCTGGATGTTCCCAGCCTGGAGCCGGAGATGGAGATTGTGCCCTTAAAATATGCCTCTGCCAGTGAGCTTGCCGGCACCCTGACCCAGATTTTCCAGGAAACCGCTACTGCTCCTAAAAGCCCGGCTCAGGTCCGCTATATCAGGTCAAAAACCAAACCCTCTCCTTCGGTTTCCGCGGTGGGAACTGCTCCGGGGATTAAGATTATTCCTGAAGCCCGGCTCAATTCCCTGATTCTCATTGCAGACCGACCCACCTTAAAAGAAGCCAAAAGGATTATTTCTCTTCTGGATGTGGAGACCGGAGAAAAGGGAATTATCCATGTTTATTACTGCAAGAATGCAGTTGCCAAGGAGCTGGCAAACACTCTGGCAAGCCTGAGCGGAGCTGGTTTTGCCC
>CAZKMM010000125.1:0-7235 GCA_964553915.1 uncultured bacterium | reverse complement strand
GCACCACCAATTCCTTTTCCGATTTACTATAAATTATATCGTCTATACCATCGCCGTTGAAATCCGCAAAGACATTGGGGACTCCACTGGTCATTCTTCCCTCGGTGAAATCAATTCGCAAATCTATTTTATCTATAAAATTTGCCTGCGGGGGATAGGTGCCATTTTCTAAAAAATAATACTGCCACTCTAAAGGTATGGAGCCGGTGAGAAAAATTTTGGCAGTGGTAATAAAACCGGAATAAATTGTGGGAATCACCAGGTCCAGGTCCTGGTCGCTGTCAAAGTCCCGGAAAAAAGGACCAACAATCCAGGCATTAAAGGTCCAGCTTCGGCTGGGGGAAGGAAAGCCTCGGGCACGGCTCCAGCCTTCTTTTCCCAGATAAATTTTTAGCTCTGCTTTCTGGTTAAAGATACCCCCCTGCTGATGGCTGACAATCAGGTCTGCTTTATTGTCCCGGTCTATCTCTTGGATTTGGATATTTATCTGGGAGCGTCTTCTTTGACGGCTACTGATGAGAGCCGGATAATGAATTTGGGCGCAGGGGTAAGCAGAAAATACTCCCTGAGAATCCTTTTTATAAACCCAGATTTTTATGTTGCTGATTGCAAATAGCTCTTTCTTTCCATCCTGGTCCCAGTCTTCTAAGAAAAAAGACGGATATTCATAATTAACATTTATCATCGGATGTTCAAACATTCCCGGTATAGCAAAGGAGAAAAAATTTACCTGGCTGGGTAAAAAAATCGGATGGGAAATCCATTGCTCATCCTGAAAATAAAAGATTAAAGATTTTTCTGTGCCCGGGATTAAAATTTCTTGAATTCGGTCCTGATTCCAGTCAGAGAAGAAATCATAAAAAATAATCTGGTCAGAAGAGGGAATCTGAACCAGCTGGTGGGAGAAATCTACCAGTGGTTCAGGTCCTTTCAATAGATGTCCCTGCCAGCGGTAATATACCGCCTGGTTTAAGGTTAAAAAAATCAGAACCTGTTCTGATTCGCCGGGAATTATTCCAAAGTCATAAATAGAGTATTCATTTGGGAGAGGGAGAGTGAAGGAATTCTTATTTAGATATTTATCTTTTTCTTCTGCCCAGAAAATGGTGAGGAATTTTTTGAAGTGTGCGGATTTTCTTTCCGTAAAAAATACGCATAGCTCTTTGGTGCCATCTTGCTCAAAATCCACCGGTCTGACAGTGATAATTTCCCCCGGCACCCTTAAACTATGAATTTGAAAATGGCTTTGAGCATTGACAAGAAAGGGAAAAGAAATCAAAAACAAAAGCCAAGATTTTTTCATTACTTTAACCTCAAGATTTTGATATTTATTAAACTCAAAAATAAATCTTTATGCAAATGGTCCTGCTTCTTGACTTTTTGAGGGAAGCGGATATTTTGAAATAAAAACCTTTTTAGGGAGTGGAAAATGCAGGTGATTAAAAAAGCAGTTAAAGAAGGAAGAAAAGCCTTAACCGAATATGAAGCCAAAAAGGTTCTCAAGCGCTATGGAATTCCCACCACCCGGGAGGAGCTGGTCCGGACCCAAAAAGAAGCAGTGGAGGTGGCAGAAAAGCTGGGATATCCGGTAGTGCTAAAAGGCGCAGGAGCAGAGCTTTTGCACAAGACCGAGCTGGATGTAATTCGCCTGAACCTGAAGAACGCCCAGCAGGTAAGAGAGGCTTTTCAGGAGATTAAAAAGAATGCAGGTGATAAGCTGGAAGGGGTGCTGGTTCAGGAGATGGTCAAAGGGGAGCGGGAGCTGGTGATTGGTCTGATTAAAGACCCACAGTTTGGTCCCTGCGTGATGTTTGGCTTGGGCGGAATTTATACTGAGATACTCCGGGATGTAAGCTTTCGGGTGGCTCCGATTACCAAGCAGGATGCCTATCAGATGATGGAGGAGATTCGGGCAAAGAAGATTTTAGACGCGGTTCGGGGAATGGCACCCGCAGATAAGAAAACCCTGGCAAAGGCACTGGTGGGATTGGGCAGGCTGGGCATAGACCATCCGGAGATAAAAGAGGTGGATGTCAATCCCTTGATTCTAACTAAAAAAGGTAAACCTATGGCAGTGGATGCTCTGATTGTTCTGGAATAAAGTTCTGTTCAGCTACGATTGATTTTTTTCAACCGCCTGATTTCAGGCAGGCAGGGATGCGAAAAAAACTTTATTTCTGGCTCTGCCTTTTCCTGAGCGGATTTATCCTTTCTCCCACCCTCTGGTTTGGCTTTACAATGGACCAGGCACTCTGCCATTATGCGGTCTGGGTCTGGAAAGAATATCATCTTCCGCCTTATCTTGGGGTTTGGGATTTGAGCTTTCCGGGAATTTTTTTGCTTCATCGGTTAATTTTAGAGGTTTTTGGAGAGAGTATTCTTGGCTTTCGGCTTTTTGATTTTCTGGTGCAGTTGAGCTTGGTGGTTATGCTTTATTATCTGGCAGGAAAACTTTTTCGCTCCAGCTGGGCAGGATTTTTTTCCGGAATTATTTACAGCCTTTATTATTTGTCTGGCGGAGCGCTGGAGACCGGGGAACGGGAGGGATTTGTTCTCTGGCTTCTGGTTTTTTCGGTGCTGATTTTTCTCTGGCTGGGAAAAAGATTCTGGGCAAAAGCGGTTTTAGTGGGAGTTATTCTTGGATTCGCCTTTTTGCTCAAGCCCAGCTATGCCCTGAGCTGGCTGGTGTTTGGATTCTGGCTTTTGAGTGAGAAATGGAGAGAATCCCGAAAATCTGCCCTTCTGCTTGTTTTGGTTTTTCTGGGCTTCTGCCTTCTGGATTATCTTCTGGTGATTCTTTATTACCTCTGGCAGGGGGGCTTAAAGGAGTTTTTTCGTGCCACAATTCTTTTTAACCTGGAGGTTTATACCCGGCTGGGGCATCTGTCCGCAGGTCCTTTTCAAAGCCGACTTTTTTCCAGCCTCTATTTCCTGCTTTTCCCTCATCCAATTTTTTTTCTGCTCGGCATTTTCGGGATTTTCTCAGCCGGGGCTGGTTCTTTAAATTCCCGCACCAGAGAGCTTTTTTGGGTTTTGCTTGCCCTTGCCCTGGTTGGACTGGTTTCTTATTTTTTCCAGGGCAAATATTTCCCCTATCATTTAATTCCTTTTTTTGGTTTCTGGGCGGTTTTTGCCGGTTGGGGATTGGTGAAGCTGGGTTTCGGGGTCCGGTCAAGAATTTTTTGTTGGGCAATTTATTTGGGGGTGATTTTGTTAATGATTTTCCGCATTCCGCTTTCGGTTCTGGATTTTGCTCTTAAAAACAGCTTTCAGAGTCTGGATTCCGCTTATGCTTACGGAAAGAGCTTTGATGCCCGGCATTATCGGGCGAGCAAAGCCCTGAGGAAAATTATTCCCCAAAAGGCTCAGATAGAATTTTTTGGCTGGCATCCGCTTCTGCCTTATTTTTTAAAAAAGAAGTTGCCGAGCAGATTTTGTGTGGTGTATCATCTGTTGATGGGAGCAGGAGAGAACCAGCTCAGTTCCTTGCAGAGAAACTGGATTGAGGAATATACTCAATCAGTGATTAAGGCAGGTCCGGAATTTTTCCTGCTGGTAGATTATGTGCCGGGCTGGAGGGTGTTTAAACTCCCTTCTCCCAGTTTAAAACAGGCTTTGAAGCAGTATTTCCCGAAGCTGGAGCGGTTCTTAGCTCAAAACTACCAGTTTTTGGGACAGGTGGAAGACATAGAGGTGTATCAGCTTAAGCCAAAGAATTCCCCTGGAGGAGAAGTTTCTAACTAGAAAGGGAAAGAAAAATTTTTCGGGAAAAATATTTCTGGCTGGCTTTGGTCTGTGGGGGATTGATCCTTTCTTTAACCTTGTGGTTTAAGCTGGGAATGGACCAATCCATTTATTGCTATGGAGCTTGGGTCTGGAAGCATTATCATCTTCCCCCTTATCTTGGGGTCTGGGATTTAAACTTTCCTGGAATCTTTTTCCTTCACCGATTGATTTTAGAAATATTTGGAGAGAGCATCTTGGGATTTCGCTTTTTTGATTTTCTTGTTCAGCTCAGTATTTTGGTGGGGATTTTTTATCTGGGCAAAAAACTGAGCGGTTCAGCTTTAGCAGGATTTTTCTCTGCTCTTTTTTACAGCATTTATTATTACTCCCTGAACTTCTGGGGTACCGGACAGAGGGAGGGATTTGTTTTCTGGCTTTTACTTTTTACTCTGATGCTGGAGCTTTGGATTACAAACAAACTCTGGCTTCGGGCACTTTTTCAGGGACTTTTTCTGGGATTCGCTTTTCTAATTAAACCTACCTATGGCTTGAGCTGGTTAATATTTGGAGCTGGATTATTCTGGGAATTAAGACAAAAGAAAGAAGGCATCTGGAAGGAGATGGGATTATTTGTTTTTGCTCTTTTATTTTTTCCGTTTTTAATTTTGTTTTATTATTTTGCTTGTGGAGGACTCAGGGAGCTTTATTTAGCAACCATCTGGTATAATTTTGAAATTTATGCTCGGCTAAAACCTTCAGGATTTTATCTGGTTAGTTTTTTGCGGGAAGAGCCTTTGCTGATGGTTTTTGGTTTTCTCGGGGTTTATTATCAATTTCTGGATAATCGGAAGCAAGAGAAATGGTTCTGGCTCGGTGTATTTTTAATCTTTCAAGCCCTTTTTTCATTTCTGGTTCAGGGCAAATATCTGGTGAGCTACCATTTAATTCCCTTTTTTGGTTTAATGTGTCTATTTTCTGGACCAGCCCTGATGCGTCTTGCCCAAAGTTTACTGAATCAATCTCAGAGCAAAGTTTCTCAAATAGGGGTAAGGATTTTTTATCTGTTGGTTTTGATTTTAATGGTTGCTGGAGTGGGAGAATCTCAGCTTTATTTTGCTTTTAAATACTGTTTTCGCCATCTAGAACCAGCCTATCTTGCCCAGATTGGCACTCCCGCAGACCGACTTCTCACTCAGAATTATCAGCTGGCAAATTACTTAAAGCTGGTCATTAAAGACCAAGAGCAGATAGGGCTTTTTTCCCAGCATCCACTCCTCGCATATTTATTAAAGAAAAAACTTCCCAGCAGATTTGTTTGTGTCCAGCATCTTTTATTTTCTCCTTCTCGGAAAAGATTAACGGAACAACAAAAAAAATGGATTGAAGAGTATACTGAGGCGATAATAAAAGCTAGCCCGAGATTTTTTATCCTTTTGGATTATCAGATTCTTTTTCCGATAGCGGTATCCGAGCCGAGTTTGGGACGCGCTTTTGAGGAGCGCTTTCCTGCTCTTCGGGATTTCATTTTTTCCCATTATCAACTTTGGTTTAAATCTGGAAAAATCCAGATTTATCGTAAAAATAGAGAATAATTTTTTAAAATTTGTCCTTCCCTGATAGATATGAGATAATTTTCTAAAAGTCAGATTTCCTGTGGGGAAGATTAATTGAAATCTACTCCAGAAATTTCAGTGGTGATACCAGTTTATAATGAGGAAGAGATCTTGGAGCAAGTTTTTTCTCGTCTGGAAAAATCTCTGGATAGTTTGGATTATGAATTAATTTTTGTTAATGATGGCTCCACAGATGGTTCCGGAGAGCTTATAGAAAAATATTGCCGGGAAAATCCCCGTGTCCGGCTTTTGGAGTTAAGCCGAAACTTTGGTCAATATTATGCGGTAAGTGCCGGGTTGGATAGGGCTCGGGGAGAAGCAGTGGTGGTATTGGATGCTGACCTGCAAGACCCTCCGGAATTAATCCCCCAGATGATAGAAAAATGGAAGCAAGGCTTTCAGGTGGTGGTGGGGATAAGGAAAAGTCGTCCGGGGCGAGGTTTAAGAAATCTGGGCTTGAGGTTTTTTAACCGCTTATTTGTCTGGCTGGCGGATTGGTCTGCTCCGGTAAGTGGAGGATTTGCCCTGATGGACCGTCAGGTGGTGGAGCAATTAATTCGCCTGACGGAAAGGCATCGCTATCTCCCCGGGCTTAGAAGCTGGGTAGGATTTCGCCAGACTGAAATCTATTATGAGCGGGAGGAACGAATTGGAGGAAAGAGCAAATGGAGTTTTTTTCAGCTGGTCTCTTACGGACTGGATGCAATTTTGAGCTTCAGCCACAAACCGCTTCGGCTCACCTGGTTTTTAGGATTAGGCATTAGCTCCGTTTGCTTTATCTATGGTCTGGTTCTGACGGTTTTGCGAATTTTAGGAATCGGGGTGGTGAGAGGGTTTACCACGATTGCGGTGAGTTTATTTTTTCTGGGCGGAGTTCAGTTGATTGCCATTGGTTTACTTGGGGAATATCTGGCTCGGGTATATGATGAGGTAAAACAGAGACCTTTATATATCGTTGCCCGGGAATATCCTCCTCCGGAAGAATCTGGATAGATGCGGGAAAAGGAGATTTATCTTTTTTCTTTGATTGAGGAGGAGCATTTTTTTTATCGGGCAAGAAGGGAGCTGGTAAAATACTGGTTGAAAAAGCTCCTTCCTCCTTATGAGCCAAAGCCATTGGTAATAGATGTTGGCACGGGCACCGGAATTCTTTTAGAAGAACTAGGAGATGATTATGAGCTGGTGGGCTGTGACCGGTTCTTCCATCCAGAAATCTCTTACTCCCCCCTGAAATTGATTAAAGCTGATGCCCGCTGTCTCCCTTTTTCTGATGGAATTGCTCAAGCAGTGATTGCTTTAGACCTGCTGGAACATCTGGAAAAAGATAAGGAAGGCTTGGCTGAACTTTCCCGGATTCTTTGCCCGGGAGGATACCTGTTTCTTAATCTCCCGGCTTTTTCTTTTCTCTGGAGTGATTGGGACCAGGCGGTCGGGCACCGGCGGAGATACAGAAAATCTCATCTGGTCTCAATGATTCGGGAGCTGGACTTGGAGATAGTCTTTCTTAATTATGTAAATTCTCTTGGTTTTTTTCCGATTCTTTTTTACCGAAAACTCCGCACCTGGCTGAGAAGGAGAAAACACCGGCTGGAAGACCGGCTTCTTCCCAAATGGCTCAATCAGATATTTTTCCGGGCGTTTGTTTTTCAGGGGAAGTATTCCTGGCTGAAAATTCCCTTCGGAGTTTCAATCTTTGCGGTATTAAGAAAGCCCGGGAACTAGAAGGATAGATTTCATCTCCAAATTAAAAAGCAAATGCTTTTGTCTTTTCCCAAAAGAGATGATAACTTTATGCAAAGCAGGTGTGAATGATTTTACCAATAAAGCGAGATTGCTTTTCCGGATGGTGGAAAGAGACCTGCGGAGCAGGTATGTTGGAAGCCTGATTGGAATCTT
>CAZKMM010000124.1:0-7288 GCA_964553915.1 uncultured bacterium | reverse complement strand
ATATTATATCTTACCTGTACCCCCAGTCGTGGTATTGTTGAGGCTCATTGTCGGCTTAAAAAGGAAGGTATAGATTTCAATCTTAAACTCATCTACCCGCTGGATTTATGGGAAGGAAAGATTGATGACAAGGAACTTTTTTCGTTAATGAAAAATTCTCAGGCGATAATTTTAGACCTGCGAGGCACCACTCACGAAATTGAAGAAGTTTTAGCAAAGCAGGTAGATAACAAAATTATTCTGGCTCCGCCATTTGCGAGTGCAATTATGCCTTATATTCGCCTTGGCAGGTTCACGATGAAGAATTTTATCTCTGCTGATAAAGATAGGTCTTCATTTGAAATAGACAATCCGCAGGGATTTATGAAGTGGGTAAAACGGGCGCAGAATTTTGTAGAAAAGGCAGGAAGGTTTATTCCTTCTCATTGGGTTCAAGATGCTCGCAATTACATCATCTTCACAAAATATCTTTATAACGGTGGTGTGGAGAATTATGAAAATATGTTCAAGTTGGTTTTAAGTTATTTGGGTTATAACGGTCTTAAACCCAGGTCAGTGCAAGAAGGCAAGGAAAATGGCATATTTGACCCTGAGTTTGGTTTCTTCTCAACTAAAGAGGAGTATTTTAAAATTGCTGGTAGAGATTCTTCCAAGCCGACCTTAGGTGTGCTTTTCTTTGGGGGGATGCATCTTGACCAGTATGTGGATATATTGCAAGGACTTAAAAAGGAATTTTCTAATTATAATTTTTTGCCCGTGTATACAGATGGCTTTACGACCATATCTGCCATTAGAAAGTTTTTCTTTGACCAAAACAAGCCCCTCATTGATGGCTTGTTAAATCTTCTTTGGTTCCGGATAAATGGTGGACCTTTGGGAGGGAATCCAGCTCCAACCATAGAAATTTTAAACGAACTGAATGTTCCTGTTTTCAATCCGGTGTTAATGTTTATGAAAAAAATTTCTGACTGGGAAAAATCTGACCAGGGGCTGGATATAGTGGAGACTATCGCCAGTATCACTTGGCCAGAGCTTGATGGTGCAACTGACCCGGTGCCAATTTGTGGTCTTGAAGATGGCTTTTTGGAAGGAATTTCTTTTAGAGAAGTCAAGCCGATAGAGGAGCGTTTGGATAGGTTTACTGCACGCATTAAAAGGCGCATCTTTCTTCGTCAAAAGCCCAATCAGGAAAAGAAGGTGGCACTTATTATTTATAACTATCCGCCGGGGGAGGCGGATATTGGCTCTGCCAGTTATCTTGATACTTTTGCCAGTCTTGAAAGGATTCTTGATTACTTAAAATCAAAAGGGTATAGAGTTGAAAAGCGGGAAAAATCTTTAAAGGAATTGTTTCTGGATTTTCATTTGGTTAATTCTGGTCGCTGGCTTTCTCCCCAAAAAATAGCTCAGAGGGGATTTTATCTCTCCTGTGAGGAGTATAAAGACTATTTTTATAGCCTGCCTCAAAAGGTTCAGGAAGAGGTTGTAAAAAGCTGGGGAAATCCGCCCGGAAAGGTTATGGTTTTTGAGAATAAAATTCTTATTCCTGCTATTGAATTTGGTAATATTTTGATCGGCATACAGCCCGCCCGTCCACCGCTAAGAAATGGCGATGATTTAAACAAGATAGCTCATAACCGCAGTATCCCTCCGCACCACCAATATCTTGCTTTTTATTACTGGCTTAAAGAAGTCTGGAAAGCAGATGCGGTTGTTCATATAGGAACGCACGGTTTGGTTGAGTTTATGCCGGGCAAAGAGCTGGCACCAGCAGAAGGAGATTTTCCTGATTTACTTATTGGCGACCTCCCCCACTTTTACTATTACATAATCAGCAATCCTTCCGAAGCGACAATTGCTAAACGAAGAGCTTATGCGACTTTAATCAGTCATAACTCACCTGCTTATGTAGAAGCTGGGCTTTATGAACAATATCAAGAGCTAGAGGATTTGCTTGAAGAGTATCAGCAATTTTCTGCTCAACCTGAGCGGGTTAAGCCTATTCAGGATAGAATTAAAAAACTAGCAGATGAACTCAACCTGGAAAATTATAGTTTAAGCGAGTTACACGATGAGCTTTATAAAATAAAGCGCTCAATAATACCATATGGACTGCATATTATTGGTGATGAATGCACCTGGGAGCAGAAAAAGAATTTTCTCAAAGCGCTTTTAAGCTATGACCGAGAAGGGATTAAATCTTTAAACAGTATTTTTTCCCAGGGTTTTGAGCTTGACTTAAATCGCCAGGGGCATAAAAAGGAAATCAGCCAGAAAATAGAAAAAGTTATTGAAATGGCATTAAGCCGAGGAGCTGAGTATGCGTCCACAAATTCTGGTCTTTCTTTTAGTTTAAAAAAGGAGCTTTTTTCAAGTTTAGATTTTGGTTTGAAGGTTTTAGGAGATTATTGCGCCAATGAGAGGGAGCTTGAAAGTTTAGCAAATGCTTTGAGTGGAGGGTATATTGAGCCAAGCTCCGCTGGAGATATACTTCGCAATCCAGATGCGCTTCCTACTGGAAGAAACATTTTTCAATTTGACCCCACTAAAATTCCAACAGAACTCGCTTTATTGAGAGGAAGAGAAGCTGGAGAGAATACCTTAAAAAGGTATATAGCAAGCAAGGGTAGATATCCAGAGAGTGTGGGCGTTGTTCTCTGGGGATTTGAGACAACAGGAACAGGCGGGGAAACTATTGGACAAATTTTATACTATCTTGGTTTACGGCTGAACCGTAAACACGGCGCTTGGGACCCAAGGCTTGAAGTTATACCTCTTGAAGAGTTGAAAAGACCTCGTATAGATGTTTTGGTTAATATCTGCGGATTTTTCCGTGAGATGTTTCCTCAGCAAATGGAGCTTGTGGCAAGGGCTTTTAAGCTCGTTTCTGAGCTAGATGAGCCGGATGAGTGGAATTTTGTCAAAAAGCATTCTCAGGAGAATTTAAAGCTTATCAAGCAAAAGATAAAGATTTCTGAAAATAGCGATTTTGCTTGGAAGCTTGCCTGTGCCAGAATTTTTGGACCGCAGAGCGGGGAATACGGAACCAAAATGCTACCTTTGATTGAAGATTCAGTTTGGAATAAAGAGGAGGAGCTAGCGCAAAGTTATCTGGATTCTATGTGCTTTTTGCATAGCGAGAATATTTTTGCCCGGTATGCAAAGGAGCTTTATAAGCAGAATTTAAAAAATGTCAAACTTGTCTCTCAGATTATTTATTCCAATGATTACGACCTGATTGATTTAGACCATTATTATGAATTTTTTGGAGGATTGGCACGCTCAGTTGAAATGATAAGCAATGAAGCTCCGCTGATGCTTTTTTCAGATACTCGTAGAGAAGGAGTAGAGACTGAATCAGCTGAAAAGCTTCTTGACCGTTCGATCCGCTCCCGTCTTTTAAACCCAAAATGGATTGAGGGAATAATGGCGCATAACTGGCACGGTGCCCAGAAGATTGCTGACCGGGTTGAATATCTTATTGGCTGGTCAGCAACCACTCACAGTGTATCTAGCTGGACATATCAGAAGGTAGCGGAGCGATTTGTTTTTGACGATAAGATTCGCAGGGAGCTCACTCAATCCAATTCATTTGCTACTCATCAAATTATTGAGCGTTTAATAGAAGCCTATCAACGCGGATATTGGAAGGCAACTCAAAAAGACCTGAGAAAGCTAGAAGAGTCTCTTTTAGAAATAGAGGCAGAAATTGAGCAAAAAACAGATTAATTGCCAGATTTTTCTATTTGGTGATAAATTCGGGAAACTACCTCAAACGCTTTTTTCTTCTGGCGCTGGTAATTCACCAGACCTTTGAGGTTGAAGTTGACAATTGGATTGTGCGGACGCTTATCATCTCGGAAGTCTGCAAAAATCCAGGGCATCGTGCCCACAACATAAGGTTTGGAAAGAATAATTTCAAACTGCTTTTGATGGAAATATGCCTGATACTCCTCGGTAAAATCCCTTTTGACACTGCCCAGAGAATAGAGCTTTTCTGGACTCTTGCCAATGACCGCACCTGCACCAAATTCTGAGACCATAATAGGTTTTTCGGGAAATTTTTTATGAAGTAAATCAAGATATCTGTCCAGGTCTTCTACCTTTCCATTATACCAGCCAAAATATTCATTGGTGAAAATTACATCGGCAATCCCGGCGCTTTTTTCCAAAAAGGGTGGAAAGCGGAGAAGGGCAAAGGTTGTGGGTCGGGTTGGGTCAACAAATTTGGCAGTTGCATAGAGCTTTTTTAGAAGATGCTTGATGGCATAAAAAGCGGTCAGGTTCTCATTGCCAACTGACCAGATGACCAGGCAGGGGTGGTTTCTATCCCGCTCAATGGTTTCAATGAGCTGGCGGGCAGAATCAATGAAGAGTTTTTTGCTCAATGATGCAAAATAGCTGGATGGGCTTATGCCCACCTGATAGAGCGGTATTTCTTCGGCAATTAAGATGCCAGCCCGGTCGCAGGCATCCAGCCAGCGTGGGTCATTTGGGTAATGAGCCGGTCGCATAAAATTTATCTTCAGCTCTTTTAAAAGTGCCATATCCTGATGGAGACGCTCATCGGTCTGATAAAAACCTGTCTCAGGGGCATCTTCGTGACGATTTATTCCTCGCAGGAAAATCTCCTTATGGTTCAGAAAGGCTTTGCCATTTTTAAATTCAAATTTTCTAAAGCCGAGCTCCAGCGCCTGCTTTTCCGCACCTGATTTTCCCTGCAGGGTTATTTCAAAAAGGTATCGGTTTTCAGGCGTGCTCGGAGACCAGGGCGCAACTCCATTTATTTTGTTTGCAAGCTCAAAGGTTCCAAATCCGTTTTTTGCGATGGAAATCTGTTTTGAAAATAGTTTTTTGATGAGCCTGCCTTTAAGGTCTTTAAGCTGAATTATAACCTTTACCTGGTCATCGCTTCGGTTGCGGGAGAAAATAATTCCTTTTGCCCGAATATTTCCCAGATGGTCGGTTTCAACCGCGAGCTTGCAGATGGTGGTTTTGGGAGAGCTTTCAATTTGAACCAGCCGATTAATCCCGCCATAAAACCACCATCCAAGCGGTCCGCCTCTTTTCGTCAGGGGCGGAAGGCTGGTAAATTCTCTACGGTTGTCCACACAAATGGTAAGAAGATTTTTTGCCCCATAATTAAGATAGTCAGTTATATCCAGGCTCCATCTGCTGAACCCACCTGAGTGGGTGCCAATCAGTTTTCCATTTAGATAAACTTTAGCACGATAAGCAACCCCATCCAGAACCAGGCGATTGAAGCTTTTGGAAAGATTTTCCGGCACAAAAAACCAGTGCCGATACCAGCCTGCGCCCTGATAGGAAAGAAGCTGAGGGGAAAGCAAATTCCAACAGCCAGGAACCTTTTGCTCAAGCCAGCCAGAATCGTCAAAAGCTGGGCTGAACCATTTTTCTTTTTCTCCCTGCTCATTTGGGTCAGGCTTGAATTTCCAGGTTCCAGAAAGGTCAATGATTATGTGGTCAGTATGTTGAAATCTGGTGAAATAGGGTATGCCATTTTCAAAAAACACAGGGATGTCATCAATAATTTTTATACCAATTTCCTCAAAATAATTTTCCAGCTTAAAGCTCAAAAAAGACATTGAAGAGAAAATGAGAGTGATAAAAAGAAATCTTTTTAGCTTCATTTTCTTTCCCTCCCTTTGATGGGAAAAATTTAATCATAAACTTCTCTGCTTGGCAAAAAATTTTATTTAAATCTGCTCTTGACATTAGAGAAAGATTTTTGCGAAAATCTGGCAAAAAGGAGAGCGGAAAACATGGGCAATTTAAGCTGGCTGGACTGGAGCTTGATTGCGAGCTATTTTGTATTCTCCCTTCTGGTTGGTCTCTATTTCTCCCGCCGGGCCGGAAAAAATATAAATGAGTATTTTATCTCGGGCAGGAACCTTCCCTGGTGGCTGGCAGGAACCAGTATGGTTGCCACCACCTTTGCCGCGGATACTCCTCTGGCAGTAAATCAATTTGTTTATGAGCATGGAATTGCTGGCAACTGGTTCTGGTGGTGTGCGGTGCTCAACGGGATGCTTACCGTGTTCTTATTTGCCCGGCTCTGGCGGAGGGTGGGAGTGCTTACTGACCAGGAGCTGGCGGAAATCAGATATGGGGGAAAGCCCGGGGCGTTCCTTCGGGGCTTTCGGGCACTTTATCTGGGAATAATTGCTAACTGCATCATAATGGGCTGGGTGATTAACGCCGGGATTAGCATTGTCGGGGTGACTTTAAAGGTAAACCGCTGGGTAGCGGTTCTGGTCTGTCTGGGAATAACCGTGATTTATTCTGGCTTGAGCGGGCTCTGGGGCGTGATTATCACGGACTTTTTCCAGTTCATCATTGCGATGAGCGGTTCAATTCTTCTGGCAATATTTGCTCTGGATAAAGTGGGCTGGGTCTCGGGACTGGAAAGCAGGATGCTTTCACTTTATGGAGCAGAGCGGGCTGAGGCGGTTTTTCGCTTTTTTCCGGAGGTAGGAAGTGCCTGGATGCCGGTGAGTTTGTTTCTGGTTTACCTCGGGCTTCAGTGGTGGGCGAGCTGGTATCCGGGAGCAGAGCCGGGCGGAGGGGGATATATTGCCCAGCGGATTTTTTCTGCCAAAGATGAAAAGCATTCTTTGTTTGCTACCCTCTGGTTTAATGTGGCACATTATGCGCTTCGTCCCTGGCCCTGGATATTGGTAGGACTCTGCTCTCTGGTGCTTTTGCCCGGACTGGCAAAGCCTCAGGAGGGATATGTTAAGTTAATGGTAGAGCTTCTTCCTGCTGGACTTTTGGGATTGATGTTAGCCAGTTTAGCCGCGGCTTTTATGAGCACGATTTCCACTCATCTGAACTGGGGAGCGAGCTATATCATCAATGATTTTTATCAGAGGTTTTTGGTCCGGGACCGTTCTGAGGGTCATTATGTTTTGGTTTCCCGTCTCTGCACTTTTGGCTTGATGGTAATAGCCGGGCTGGTGGGATATGCAATGGAATCCATCAGAAGCGGATGGGAATTGCTTTTAACCATTGGTGCTGGCACTGGTTTGGTTTATATCCTTCGCTGGTACTGGTGGAGGATTAATGCCTGGAGTGAAATCAGTGCGATGGTTAGTGCTCTGGTTATCTCTTTGTTTTTGAAATTTTCTCATTTTGCGGAGCGGTTTTTTCCTGGCGCCCCGGTTTATGCGGTGGAAATGCTTATTACTGTAGGATTTACCAGCCTGGTCTGGCTGAGTGTGACTTTTCTTACTCGCCCGGAAAAGGAAGAGGTTTTAGCGGAATTTGT
>CAZKMM010000123.1:0-7379 GCA_964553915.1 uncultured bacterium | reverse complement strand
GTAAAACTGTGGGACGGGTTTCAAGAATATTAGCGGTGAGTTTATCAATTCCTTCCGCGATGGCGATTTTAATTCCCCGGAAAATCCCGAAGTAAATCCCCCCGATCCGCTCATAAGCATGAGCATAGGGAAGATAAGAAAGCTCCAGGTCGGTATGATTAACATCAATTAAATCTTCCAGGACATCTTCAATCGCATAATAGGTCCAGATGATGTTTCCATGAGTGAGCATTGTCCCTTTAGGCGGTCCGGTGGTGCCGGAGGTATAAATCAGAGTAAGGAGATGGTCCGGGGTAAGGCGGTTAATTCTCTCTTCAAGGTCTTTGGGACGTTCCTGAGCATATTTTCTTCCCAGCTCTCGCAGT
Organism: uncultured bacterium; assembly: GCA_964553915.1. GTDB lineage: Bacteria > RBG-13-61-14 > RBG-13-61-14 > RBG-13-61-14 > DRUE01 > CAZKMM01. The sequence goes on along the minus strand of CAZKMM010000123.1, from coordinate 7,014 downwards.
TGGGCAAAACTTAAGGCATCATCAGGCAGATGGTCCAGTTCATCAAAAACTATCACTCGCTGGAGAGAAGGCATCCGCTCCTCTCTGTCCTCCAGCTTTCTCAGCTGTGCCCAGTTAGAGACAAAGATATATTTTGCTTCAGAATGATTAACAATATATTCCACCTCATCTGCCAGATTAGAAGGATAAATTGCAGTGGTAACTCCTCCAGCAGAGATAATCCCAAAATCCGCATAAATCCATTCCAGGCGATTCTCGCTGAGAATACAGACCCGGTCTCCCACTTCCAATCCCAGTGCCAGCAAACCATTTGCTAGTTCTGAAACTACCTGCGCCGCTTCCTTCCATTTAATCTCCCGCCATTTTCCTTTTTCCTTATTGAGAAATAAGGTAAGTTCCGGGTGGGATTTTGCTCGCTCAAAAAATTTCTGGGGAATGCTTTGTTCCTTCATTTTTCTGCTTTTCCTCCTCGGTTGAAGTTGATTCTTCTCTCCATTTATTATACTCACTTTTCAATAAACTTGGATAGTCAGAGATAATCCCATCCACCCCCTGCTCAAAAAGCTTAAGCATCTGGCTTTCTTCATTAACCATCCAGGGAATTAAAAGAGCCTTCTGCTCCCGCACCAGATTAAGCACATAATCGTCAATTAAAAAAGGAGTGGGATGAACCGAATAAGGATAAGACAAAGGCAGATACCAGAGCTTGCGGAGCCAGTGCCAGCCATCATCAAGAAAGTTCAGCCCGATTTTTATGCTCGGGTCCAGGGTGCGAATCCGAAGAAGAATCATCGGATTAAAGCTGGAAATAATTACTCGCTCCTGCAAATTATATTTATGAATCAGCTGGACAACTTTTTCTTCCAGTCCATCAGTATGGATGCTTTTGCCTTTTAGCTCCAGGTCAAAAAGCAGTTTTTCTGAGAAGCGCTCAATCACCTCTTCAAACAAAGGGATTTTTTCTCCTTTAAACTCCGGCGCAAAATAACTTCCCACATCCAGCTCTCTCAGCTCCTGATAGCTATAAGCCCGAATCGGAGCTCGCCTGCCGGTAATTCTTGCGACCGTGGCATCGTGAGCTATCACCACCTCCCCACTCCGGCATAGGCGGAGGTCAAATTCAATCCCATCCATTCCTACCTCCACTGCCCTTTGAAAAGCAGAAATCGTATTCTCCGGAGCCTCTCCTCGTGCTCCCCGATGCCCGAACAGAAGAATTTTTTTAGAATGACTCATTTGAATAATTTTTAACCCCAGAATCTCTTATATCAATCAAAATCAGTCAGGAGGAAAAATTTCCTTTTGCCTGTTGGTAGGTTCTTTTTTCTATTCTCTTTTTTCGGCGGGTTTGCCAGAAGCCCAGGGGATTCTCCTCTCTCCAGCGAATATAATCCTCCCAGACCTTCCTGCTGGAATATTCAGGAACAAACCCCAGCTCCTTTTCAGCCTTGCTTATATCCACCACCCAGGGATAACGAAAATAGTCAATCGCCCCAGCAGGAAATTCCGCTATTGGAAAATGAATTCTCCAGCCTAACCTTACCGCGGGATAAATAAACCATTCTGGAAAATTCAGGGTAATTAAGCGTTTTTTTATCTCCCAGATTTCGCTCAGTTTAAGCCAGCCTTCTCCTGCCAGATTAAATATTCCCTCTTTTCTTTTCAAAGCACTTAACATCAGCCCCCGGGCAACATCTTCCTCAGCAATAAACTGAAGATATGGGTCTGCCCCAGCAATAAAAAAATTAAATGGATGCAATAGAACCCGGGCAATATAATTCTCAAACCTCTTTCCCACTACAATGCAGGGACGAAAGATGGTTATTTTCAGTTCGGGATGGTTCTGGGCAAATTCCTGGCAAAGCAGGTCCATCTCCCGCTTGTGATAGGCATAATCAAATTCCGGCTCTGCCCGAAGGGGATGGTCTTCTTTTAAAGGGACCGGATTATCTGGATGAGCGCCGTAAGCGGTTCCGCTGGAGGTAACAATTACCTGCTCCGCCTCAGCTTCCCGGGCGCACTTTAGCACATTCTCGGTGCCTTTAAGATTGATCTCAAACATCAGCTCTTTGTTATGAATTGGATTAAGCACAAAAGCAAGATGAAAAATCACCTGGACTTTATTGGCTTGGAAAACTTCTTTCAGCTCCGGGGAGCGGACATCTTTTTTCAGAAACTCAAATTTCTCAAATTTTTCCTGTGGGGGCTTGATGTCAATACCGATGATTTTCTCGCACTCCTCCTGCCGGGAAAGAAGTGGAATTAATTTCCCGGCAATCTGTCCGCTTGCTCCGGTGACCGCAAAAACACTCATCTTTCCTCCTTTCGGTTCATTTTGAAATCCTGAGCACCCCGGCTCCCTGAATTTTTGCCTGCTTGACTTTAATAAGAGCCTCCTCTGCCTGGTCAAATCCAAAAACCTCTATTTCCGCCTCGATCGGCACTTTGGGAGCCAGCTCTAAAAATTCCCGGGCATCTTCTCGGGTAAGATTGCTCACGCTCCGAATGGTTTTTTCTCCATAAAGAAGCTGGTTGTAATCCATTTCTGGAATCGGGCTCATATAAACCGCATTGATGGCAATGGTTCCAGCAGGACGAAGATGCCTTAAAGCTGAGAGCAAAACCGCCCCAGCCGGAGCAAAGATAATTGCCCGGTCCAGCTTTTTCGGTGGGGTATCTTCTGCTCTGCCGGCCCAGCTGGCTCCGAGCTTTAAAGCCAGCTTCTGATGAGCTTCACTTCGGGAAAAAGCATAAACCTCAATCCCCAAATACCGGGCAATCTGGCAGACAATATGAGCACTTGCCCCAAAGCCGAACAGACCAAGAATCTCTCCTTTTTTTGCCTCGCTTAATTTTAAACTTCTCCAGCCAATCACTCCGGCGCAGAGCAGGGGAGCAAGTTTAAGCTCATCATAATTTTCTGGAAGATGGAAGGTATAATCTGCCCTGGAGACCATATATTCCGCATATCCGCCATCATAATCATAGCCGGTGAATTTTGCTTCCGGGCAGAGATTCTCCAATCCCATTTGACAAAACTCACACTCCCCACAGGCGCAGTAAAGCCAGCATACCCCTACCCTATCGCCAACTTTGAACTCCTTAACTCCCTCGCCGAGTTTATCCACTACTCCAACTACCTGATGCCCTGGCACCACCGGAAGTTTATGAGGCTCAAGCTCGCCCTCTGCCTGATGCAGGTCTGTATGACAGATTCCGCAGGCACTAATCTTAATCCGAACCTCTCCTGCTCCGGGCTCAGGAAAAGCTAGCTCAGTCTTTTTTAAAGGATGCTTCTCAATCAAACCAGGCTTATCTATTACCCAGGCTCTCATAATTTACCTCCTAAAAATTCGTTCTCAAACTTAGAACTGCTCTCTTTCCCTCCTCTACCAATCTTTGCAAATCCCAGTCCAGGCTCAGTTCTAAAACCTCTCCATCCCGGTCCTGGAAAACTATATGATGATGCTCAAGCCCATAATAAAACAAATCCCGGGTTAGCTCTACATCTTTTTTACAGTATTCCTCCACCAGGTCAAACCTTCCTTGCTTGACCCATTTCAGGCTATCAAGTCCATCTCCCAGCTTTGCCTGATTAAGAGTAAACTCTGCCAGATGAGATAAACTGAGCCGGGAACCCAATCGCTGATACAAATCCAGAAAAATGTCAAAAGTAGGAAGACGGGATAAATCAAAATCTGTATAAGCACTCAATACCAGATAATCAAACCGAATTAAATTAAACCCCACCACTAAATCCGCCTGCTTTAAAAATTCCAAAAGTCCCTCCACCTCGCTCTCCTGAAAAGTGTAAAACTTCTCAGTCCAGCTATCCCAGACCACTGCCAGCGCCATTCCCATCAGATGAATATTACCCCATCCCCCTACTTCTTCTGCACTCCGCTTGGTTTCCAGGTCAAAAACCATTACCCGGGGCTCTTTCTTTTCCTTGCGCTTCTTTTCAGGAAGCTTAATCTCGCCCGCCTTTTCTAAGGAAATTTCACCAGAGCCAGCGAGCAAAGACTTGACCTCTGGTTTATCCAAAAGCATCTTCAAGACCAGAATCGCTCCTTCTTTATCCAAAGGCACATTCCCGGAACCGCATTTGGGAGACTGAATGCAGGCAGGACAGCCAGTCTCACACTCGCAGGTCTCCACCATCTCCAGAGTTTTCTCCAGAAGCTCCTCTAAAACCGAATAGCACCTCTCTGCCAGACCCACTCCCCCAGGATAACCATCATAAATAAACACCGCAGGCTTGCCCACCTGAGGATGAAGAGTGATGCTAATTCCTCCCACATCATCCCGGTCGCAAAAAGCAAAAAGTGGAAACATAGCAATCGCAGAATGCTCCAGAGCATGAATTGCTCCCATAAAATTCAATCCCCGCTCCAGAACCGCTCTTTCAATAAACTCTTCAATCTCTATCCAGAGCCCGGTGGTTTCAAACACCTGCTCAGGAAGCTCCAGACGATGGACGCTTAACCGCTCCTGAGTAGCAATATGCTTCTTTTCATAGCCAATCACCCGCTCTCTTACCCGCAGGTCTCCAAACCGGGCAATAAAATTATGTAGGGGCTTGCTTGCCCGAACCTTTAAAATCTCAGTCTCTTTGTCCTGAAGAGCCTGAGTATAATAATTAACCTCTACTGGCTGGACATAAACATTTTTCTTTTCCAAATCCAGCTCCAGAACCTGATACTGCCGGGCTCGGTGAAGATAAATTGCTCCGGGATGACATTCCGTAAACACCCGATGCCGGTCCAGACTTCCCACCACTGCTTTTTTCCCTTTTACTCCCAGCTGGGGGGAAAGGAATATGGTCCAGGCTTCGCCGATGGAACGAATATCCACCCCTAGCTGTGGTCTTCGGCGACGAGCCCGATAAGAGCGGTCTGAAACCAGCTGAACCAGTTTTCCCTCCTGCTTGAGCTCTTCAAAAATTTCAGAATATTTTTCCGGAGGAAAATACTTATCATCTAACGGTATTGCCAGCTCACTGGCAGAGCACTCTATATGTGCCTTTAAAATCGGCTTATTCTCCGGGTCAACCACTGCGGATTCGTATCCACTTTGAAAAAAAGCCTGGGGATGCTTCATAAAATACTGGTCAAGGGCGTTCTGCTGGGCAACCAGAATAATCAAAGACTCCCGCTCGCTCCTCCCTACCCTTCCCCCTCTCTGCCAGGTAGCGGTAATTGTGCCTGGATACCCCACCAGAATGCAGACATCCAGCTCGCCAATGTCAATTCCCATTTCCAGGGCACTGGTGCTGATTACTCCCAGCAGTTTGCCTTCAAACAGCCTCCGCTCAATCTCCCTCCGCTCCTCAGGTAAATAACCGGCCCGATAAGCACTGACCTTACCAGCCAGCTGGGGAGCAGATTGCATTACCCAGGTATAAATCAACTCGGTAATTTTTCTGGCTTTGGTAAAGGCAATGGTCTTTAAGCCCAGCTCTATGGAGCGTTTAAACAGACGGGCAGAAACCGTATAGGGGCTCAATTCCTGAGGATTCAAAAAAATAAAATGCCTGCCGGCCCGGGGTGCTCCGCTTTTATCTATCACCTCAAATTCCCTTCCGGTAAGCCTGCTCGCCAGCTCCCCGGGATTGGCAATGGTGGCACTGGAAGCAATGATTTGCACCCGACGGTTATAATGCTCGCATATCCGAGATAGCCTCCGAAGCACCTGAACCAGATGAGAGCCAAACACCCCCCGATAGGTATGAAGCTCATCCAGAACCAGAAAATCCAAGCCCTTTAAAAACTTCTCCCAGTTAGAATGATAAGCCAGAATGGAGCGGTGAATCATATCCGGATTGGTGATGATAATCTGAGGGGGACGGGCAAGAATCTTCTCCCGCTGGCTCCTCGGGGTATCTCCATCATAAATCTCCGCACGAATCTCTCCTGCCAGACCACTGGCAAAAACCAACTCCAAAAGAGCATTCCTCTGGTCCTGCTCCAGTGCCTTGATAGGAAAAACATAAAGGGCTTTTGAGCCAGGATTTTTTATCACCCGGTTTAGAACCGGCAGGTTATAACAGAGGGTCTTTCCGCTGGCAGTTGGAGTAACCACCACCAAATCTTTTCCCTGCTCTGCCAGCTGAAAAGCCCGTGCCTGATGAGTGTAAAGCCTAAAAATTCCCTGTCTTTCCAGACCCCGGGCAAGTGAGGAAGCCAAGCTGGAAGGAAATTCCTCAAACCTCGGCTCCTGGGCAGGAATCTGGTAGTGATAAACCAGCCAGTGAGAAAACTCCGGGTCCTGCTTCAGCTCCCTGATTAACTCCTCCACTCCCATCAAATCCTATTATAACCAAGAGAATAATATAACCAAGCCAATCTGAATCCTGCTTGGAAAAGGCAAATTAAAAAGATAGAATAAAATGCAATTATTATGAAAGCGATAGAGGTTAAAGGGCTTGGCTTTAAATATCTTCGGGGAAAAGAACCTTCTTTAAAGGGGGTTTCTTTTCAGCAGGATTCTGGAGAAGCGGTTGCGATTTGTGGGAGAAGTGGAGCTGGAAAAAGCAGTTTTCTTTTCTGTCTGAACCGGATTATTCCCAATTTTTATGCCGGGGATTTTTCTGGCGAAATAAGGATTTTCAGTCAAGCTATTTCCAGCAAAAAAACCTATGAACTCGCTCAAAGCGTGGGGATGGTGCTTCAGGATTTTGAAGCCCAGCTTTTTTCTTCCCGGGCAGAGCTGGATGTAGCTTTTGGACCGGAGAATCTCGGGCTGGAAAGAGAGGAAATCAGCCGGAGAATTGAGAAAGCCCTCAGCTCGGTGGGGATGGAGAATTTCCGGCATCGTGCTCCGGATACCCTCTCCGGCGGAGAAAAGCAACGGCTGGCAATTGCCAGTGTGCTGGCTCTGGAGCCAGAAATTTTAATTTTTGACGAAGCCACCACAGACCTTGACCCGCTGGGAAGGGAGCAGGTCTGGGCAGTGATGCGAAAATTAAAAGAGGAGAAAAAAACCATTCTTTTTGTTGACCATGAGCCTGAGGCT
>CAZKMM010000122.1:5850-7381 GCA_964553915.1 uncultured bacterium | reverse complement strand
ATTTTGCTGGTTTGATTTTTGAACCGGATGGTCCAGATTTTGAACTATCATTTTGGCAGAGCGAAATAAAGAGAGAAATTTATTGCCCTCCAGCTTCCTGATTTTTCTGCTAAATCTTTCCGGGGAGAAGAGATTTTTTCTTTTTTGTCAGAATTTTTTTGAGCAGTGCAAAAATTGAACCGCTTCTGGGAGGGAATTTTTTCAGGAAAGCTCAGATTCTCTCAAGAGGCAAGCCCGGAGATTTTCAAGCCGGCTACCAGGTTTCTGGCTGGTCCTGGCTGGTGATAGGAGCGAGCATTCCTGCGTCCGGGATGATGATGGTCTCTGGCTCAGGACCGAGCTTTTTCAAAGCCTGCTCCAGGGCGAATTCAAAGCTGGGAGCATATTTGAAAAAGGTTTGTTCCACCTCTTCTTTTCTGGCATCGCTCACCAGATAGATATCAATATTCTTTTTGAGGAATTTAGGGAGACCCATTGGCCAGATTATATTCATAATTGCGCCCACCTGCACCAGTCCATCTGGAGCCTGGGCGCAGACAATAATCACTCCGTTCTCCTGACAGACTTTTCCTGCAGGAGCAACCAGCTTGGTAATCTGATAAATGTCTATGGAAAGAGGAAGCGGGGCAGAGACAATTACCAGAGGAGCGGTTTTTGCCGGCACCTGGGCGATTTTTCTTGCCAGCTCAAGTGCCGGCTGATAGGCAGAAGCAGGATGCCCGTAAAAAGCCCGGACCAGCTCACCTTCTCGGTTCATCACCAGATTGTAGATATAGAAATTGGGCAGGAAGTTGATTATTTCATCAAGGTCCTGGCGGAAGGGATTGTCTTTAATTCTGCCCAGCTCTGCTCTGGGGTCTGCCTGAAGCAGGTGGTTTTTGATGATGGTCTCAAGGGCACTTACTCCGGGAACAATCGCCTTGGCACCACCGGCATAGCCAGCAAAATAATGGGGCTTGACCTGACCAAGCCCGAAGATAAGGTCTGCCTTTGCAACTGCGGGATTGAGCTTGAAAGGAGTTCCCCGCTGGCTTTTGCCCACTTCTATGAAATCATCCTGAGGCAGGGATTGATGAACCAGGACCTGATAGCGGTTGATTAGTTGCGGGTCTATTCCGTGTGCCTCGGGCGGGGCATAGAGGTGATTTCCTCCGCCGATGACAATGGTGAGGTCCTGGTCCGGGATTGACGGGAGGTGGCGAATCAGGGTGCGAATCATCTCGGTCTTGGGAAAGATGCGGGTTTTATCTGCCACCACAATGCAGACCTTCATTCCGGGTTTATAAAGCTCCTCAGGGGCAGGGGCGTTAATCGGCTCTGATAAGGCTCGCTCCAGCTCTGCGGTCGGGTCCGGGCAGGCAGGCATAGGATTGGGCTCAAGGAGCTGGAGGAGATTCTCTGGAGGAGTGATTTCTAAAGGGTGGGCACCGTATCCCAGTTTGATTTTCTCTGCCATTTTTTACTCCTTTCTGAGGGTTAAAAGACCGAAATTATCGGGGTTGTGAAATCAGCATTTATTTTTCAGGGAAAT
>CAZKMM010000122.1:0-5750 GCA_964553915.1 uncultured bacterium | reverse complement strand
ATTTAAACCACTTCTGCGCCCAGAACCGATTCCATCTGCTTGAGCGCCCATTGATGCGCCTCCTGGTCAAAGCTGGCAACCCCGTCCCGGTAAACCCGGATTTTATAGTCCCGATTGGCAAGCTCCTCAACCGTATATAACACGCAGATATTGGTGCAGACTCCTACTACCTCTATCAGCTCGGGATTCTCCTGAGCAAGGATTTGCTCTAAGTTGGTCTGGAAAAAACCAGAATACCTCCGCTTGGGCACCAGCACCTCTCTTTTGGCAATGCCCTGAAGCTCGCTGATTACCTCTGCCTCCTTGGTGCCTTTAACACAGTGCTTGGGAAAGCGCTGGAATTCTTTGTCATCCGGGTCGTGCTGGTCCGCAATAAATACCACCAGGTCGCCGGATTGAGCGTATTCCTCTACCTTTTTCCGGACAAAAGGAATAATCGCCTCTGCCTGTTTTCCGCAATAAAGCGGATATCCCTCCCTTAAAAATCCCTCCAGCATATCCACCACCAAAAGCACCTTTTTCCCCATTTTTACCCTCCTAACTGATTCTTTTTTTAGCATAAAATTTATTTCCCCCCTGTCAAGAAAAAAATTTTCTTGACAAAGCAAAAATAGAACCTATCTTTCCCATAGAAATTATAGTAAAAATTGGGAGGGCGGAGAATGAAAGTAACCACCAAATTTAGATACGGACTCAGGGCAATGGTGGTTTTGGCTTTAAATTATGACCGAGCGGTTTTAGTCAAAGAGATTGCGGACCAGGAGGAAATTTCCAGAAAATATCTGGATTCAGTATTGATGGAATTAAAAAATGCTGGGTTAATCCGGAGCATTCGGGGAGCAAAAGGAGGATATATGCTGGCAAAACCCCCGGAAAAGATTACTATTTTAGAGATTGCCCAGGCTCTGGAAGGAGCACCTAATTTAGTGGATTGCGTGGAAAATCCCAAGCCCTGCTCACAGTATCAGACCTGCTCCACGGTGGATTTCTGGAAAAATCTCTCTGAAACCATTAAAAATTTTCTTAAAGGCTCTACTCTGGCAGATTTAGCCAAAAAAGCTCAGGAAAAAAGGGAGCAGGCAACCCTCATTTATTATATCTAAAAGGAGGCAAAAATTATGGAGCTCAAAAGAATTACCCGCCCGAAGATTGCCAAGGACATCACTGAGACTATTGGTAATACCCCTCTGGTTCGGCTTCAAAAAATAGGCAGAGACCTACCTGGTGAGCTGATTGTTAAGCTGGAATCTTTTAATCCCCTTTCCAGCATTAAAGACCGAATCGGGCTTTCTATGATTGAATCTGCGGAAAAAGAGGGCAAGCTCAAGCCGGGAATGACCGTGGTGGAGCCGACCAGCGGTAATACAGGAATTGCTCTGGCGTTTGTCTGTGCTTCTCGGGGATATCGGGTGATTTTAACAATGCCGGATACAATGTCAGTGGAGCGGAGGAAATTGTTAAAGGCTCTGGGGGCAGAGCTGGTTCTCACTCCAGGAAATGAGGGGATGCCCGGAGCAGTAAAAAAGGCAGAGGAGCTGGTCAGGGAAAATCCGGATTATTTTATGCCCCAGCAGTTTGAAAATCCGGCGAATCCGGAAATTCACTGCAAAACCACTGCGGTGGAAATCTGGGAGGATACTGAGGGCAGGGTGGATATTGTGGTGGCAGGGGTAGGCACAGGCGGAACCATTACTGGCTGTGCTCAGGTGTTGAAAAAACTAAAACCTGAGCTTAAGGCAGTGGCAGTGGAGCCGGAAGAATCTCCGGTGCTTTCCGGAGGAAAGCCCGGTCCTCATAAAATTCAGGGAATTGGTGCCGGATTCATTCCAGAGGTGCTGGAGCTTGAGCTGGTTGATGAGATTATTCAGGTAAGCAGTGCCCGGGCAGGAGAGACCGCACGAAGACTGGCAAAAGAAGAAGGAATCCTGGCAGGGATTTCCTCTGGAGCGGTTCTCTGGGCAGGAATGCAGGTGGCAAAAAGAGAAGAAAATAAAGGAAAGATGATAGTGGCAATTCTTCCAGATACCGGCGAAAGGTATCTTTCTACCTGGTTGTTTGAAGAAACCTAAGGCAAAAAGGAGGTAAAAAAATGGAGCTAAGAGAAAAGGTATCAAAGGTTCTGGATGAAATTCGCCTTCAGCTTCGCTATGAAGGAGGAAATGTGGAGCTGGTAGAGGTGAGTTCTGATGGGATTGTTAAGGTTCATCTGCTTGGTGCCTGTGCAGGGTGCCCGATGTCCAGTATAACCTTGAAAAACGGGATTGAGCGGATTTTGAAAGATAGAATTCCAGAAGTAAAAGAGGTGCTGGCGGTTTAACCGGATGAACGATGAACCTTAAAGATGAAATTAAAAAATTAAAAAAAGAAAAAAATGCCTTAATCCTGGCTCATAATTACCAGCTTCCTGAGGTTCAGGAAATTGCGGATTTTGTGGGCGACTCGCTGGAGCTGGCTCGCACTGCTCAAAAGAGCCAGGCAAAAATCATAGTCCTTTGCGGAGTGAGGTTTATGGCGGAAAGTACCAAAATTCTTTCGCCAGAGAAAAAGGTGCTTCTTCCCAGAAAAGAAGCAGGCTGTCCAATAGCAGATATGCTCAGGTTTTAAAAAATGGATTTGTGGGGAAAGGAGATATAATTAAGGTTTTGAAGGGGGATTATTGGAGAGCTTTTCTTTAAAATATCAAATGAGGAGGATTAAAAAGACCAGAAAGGCGGAGGAATAATGAATTTTATTATCTTATTCTTAAAAGAAACCTGGTATTTAACTGCTCAGATGGCACCATATCTTCTTCTGGGATTTTTCTTTGCCGGGATTTTATATGTTTTTCTTCCTTCCAGCCTGATCAGCCGGCATCTGGGGAAAGAAAATTTTTTCTCAGTGCTCAAAGCCTCTGTGTTCGGAATACCTCTTCCGCTCTGTTCCTGCGGGGTGCTTCCAGTGGCAACCAGTGTCCGGCAGTCTGGAGCAGGAAGAGCCCCTACTCTTTCCTTTTTAATCACCACTCCGGTGACCGGGGTAGATTCTATTCTGGCAACCTATGGTCTGATGGGATGGATATTTACCATTGCCCGAGTTGTGGTTTCTTTTATTATCGGGATACTGGCAGGGGCACTGGCAATTTTTCTTCCGGGAAAGGCTCCGGAGCCAGAGCCAGAACACTGCTCATCCTGTGAGGTAAATCTTCCTGCGCTCGGCTTCAAAGACAAAATGAAAAAGATGTTTTTCTACGGGTTTTATGAGCTTCCCGAGACCCTTTCTGGCTCGGTTCTGCTCGGGCTGGTCATCGGCGGAATTATCACGGTGCTGATTCCTGCTAATCTGGTCAGTGAGTATCTGGGCACGGGAATGCTGGGAATTGTGGTGGCAATTCTGGTGGCAATTCCGCTTTATGTCTGTGCCACTGGTTCCATTCCCATTGCTCTGGCAATGATGCTGAAAGGATTTTCTCCCGGAGCCGCTCTGGCTTTTTTAATTGCTGGTCCTGCTACCAACGCGGTGGCGGTGACCACAGTGAGAAAAATCCTGGGCACCCCTGCCCTGCTGTTATATCTGGTGGTGATTTTTGCCGGAGCTTTAGGATTTGGTAAAGCCTTTGATGCGATAATCCCAGCCGGGTATAACCTAGGAATTTCCCTGATGAGCCCAGAAAAGGCAGGAATTGGGCTAATTTATTATCTCAGCGGTATCTTGCTTCTGGGACTTCTTCTCCTGCCTAAATTTAGAAACTGGGGCAAAAAAATTCTTCTTTTTGCCGGGAGGCAAGCAATGCAAGAATCTACCCCAAAAAGGCTGGTCTTAAAAGTAGAAGATATGACCTGCAATCACTGTAAGGAAGCCATCACCCGCTATCTTCTTGCCCAGAGCGAGATTAAAAAAGTGGAGGTTGATTTAAAAACCAAACTGGTCACCATTTTTAGCGACCAGAAACTGGATGCTCAAAAGCTGATTGGTCTTTTGCAAAACATTGGCTACCATCCACAGGCAATTGAATAGCCAAATAATTTTCAGATATTGCTCAAAATTTAAGAAAATTTTTCATTGTTTGAAAAGCTTTATGAAAAAACTTGACAAAATTTAATAATTAAGCTTTAAAAAAACAGGGGGATAAAAATGAAGAAAATAAAAACAGAAATCCGGGGTTATAAAATATTCTGCTGGGCAGGATTTTTGGTCACCTTACTGGCAGGACTGCTTCTACTTATAGCTCCCACTGTAATTTCCAAGCTTTTAGGGATAAAAGTTCCTGAAGAGTCCACTCTGGACCCATTTTTTATCCGATTTTTAGGAGTAGTATTAATTCCTTACGCCTTTTTGTATTTGCTCTCTCTGATTGATTCCCAAGCAAGCAGGTCTTTACTGGTGGGAGTAACCAGCGAGAAGTTTCTGGCGGTTTTATTTTTGCTCGGAAGTCTTTTTGCCAAGAAGGTAGGATTTCTGGGCTGGGGAATGGTCGTGCTTGATGGAGCCTTACTTCTGGTAGGAGTTTATATGATAATTGCCCTTTCTCGCTGGGTGGTAGTTGAAGAGGAAGGGGTCAAAGAAGAGTCTTCTTCCAGCTAAATTTTGCCCCTCTCCTTCAAGATGCTAAAATATGAACTATGCGAAAACACTCTTTTACCTTAAATTTTGCAGGAGAAAATTTTTACCTAGAGACTGATTCCGAAGTCATCAATCAACTGGTTTCTGAATATTTTTCTAAGCATCTGAGTGTGGAAGATTCTTACTCTGCCCGGATTGAGGTGTTAGAGAAAAAAATTTTTTCTCCTCTGCCCAGTTCTGCCCGGCTGATGCTTCGCTATTTTGCTTTAAAGATTTTTCAAAGTCAGGGCTGGAGCTATTTTACTGATTTTCTCTCTTATTTTTTGTTAGAACCCAAAGGAAAAAATGCCTGGGGATATATTGCTCCAGAAACTTTAGAAAGGCATCAAGGGAGATTTTTCACCGGAATTTTTTTAAGCTTTGTTTTTTTTGAACTACTTCGTCATCTGGGGATTTATTTTATTCATTGTGCTGGACTGGTTTCCCCTCAGGGAAGGATTTATCTATTCCCTGGTGGCTCTGGTCAGGGTAAAACCACTCTCTCGGTTTATTTAATTGAGCAAGGATTTAAATATCTGAGCGATGATACCATTTTTCTTCGGGAAAACGAGCAAGAGCTTTATTTTTACGGCTTTCACAAGCCCTGCCATCTCCCGAAGAACTTATTTTCAAAATTTCCCACCAATATCCGATTTGATTATGAAGATAAAGAGAGAGGAAAAATAGAAATTGACCTAGAAGCTTTATTTCCTAAAAGCAGGCTGGATTGTGCCAGGGGTGAGGTAGTTTTGGTTTTTCCGGAGCGAAAAGACCAATCTCATAGTGATTTAAAGCCTTTAAGCAAAAATCAGGCACTGGTTAGGCTAATGGAGCAAAGTCCGTTTTTTTATTTGAATCCGAGCCTGGCAAAGCGTCATCTTGAGGTGATCTCCCGATTGGTCAATTCCGCCCGAATATGGGCTTTTGAAAGCGGTCCGGACTGGCTCCAAGAACCGGCGATATTGCTTCAGCTTCTTCAAAGAGCAGAAGGAGGAACCGAATATGAGTCAAGCACGGGTTAGCTTTGAACTTACCAGCAGATGCAATTTAAATTGCCAGCACTGTCTTCGGGATAAATCCCGGGACAAGGATTTAGACCCAGCTCTGGTCAAAAGAGTGCTGGAGGAGGTTAAAACATACGGGATAAATTTTTTATCTTTTACTGGTGGAGA
>CAZKMM010000121.1:0-7409 GCA_964553915.1 uncultured bacterium | reverse complement strand
ATTGAATATCTGGCAGAGAACTACCCACAGGTATTGGAAAAATTCCGCAGGCTGGCAAAAACCGGGCAGGCAGAAATCATCTCTTTCCATTACTCAGACCAGCTGGTTTTAGCTTTTCCTTCCCTTGACCAGAGGCGCTCCTTAAAACTGGTAAAAGAAATTTTTGAAAAATATGACCTGCCTCTTTCCGGGGTGGTATTCCTTCAGGAAGCACAATTTGGCGAGGGAATATGTGCTTTAGCAAAAGAATTCGGATATCAGGTAGCGGTTATCACTCCGGGGCAGTATGACTGGTTCCAGGATGACCCGGGAATCCCCTATTTTACCTGCCGGGGATTGGAGGTGCTGAAAAAACAGAACTTTAATGACCCCAAAACCGGCTTAAAAGCCAAATGGTATTTTCTTGGAGATGGCGAGCTGGTAATTACCGGAGGAATCAGCCCGTATTTTTCCTTCCTTTTCAAGCCAAATTTCTTCCGCAAGAAAAAATTGGAACAGGATTTCAAGCGTCTGGAGAAAAAAGGATATAAAATTGCCACCATCAGCGAATATCTTTCTGCCCTCCATAGATTGGGTTATCAGCCCCGCTCCTTAAAGCCGATTCTGGACTCTCCCTGGCGACCTGAGGATGCTCGGGGAGTATTCACCTGGATGGGAGAATATAATTCAAAATGGGAGGAGGATTATCAGCTCCGCACAGAAAACTGGCGCACTCGCTCCTGGCTTATCTCTGCGGAAAAAGCTGGCATATCCTGGGAAAAATTAAAGCCCGCCTGGAAACATCAGCTCAATGCAGAGGTGAGCGATTCTACTGGATGGCATCCCCTTCCAGTGGAAATAGAATACGGACACTCCGAGAGCCAGAAAGTTATTGAAATAGTTAAAAATCTCTGTCCGAATTGCGCTCCTGAACCGCTTAAATTTGATTACATATCTATCTCTGCGGAAGAATTCCCAATAAAAATCTCTCTCTCCGGAGCAAAAGAAAAAGAGCTAAAATTTTTCAAAGTAAAAGACCAGCCCGGGCTTTTTGCCTTAGAAGTAAAATTCTCTGCTGGCATTGATACTAAAATCTCTTTCCCCTTTACTGGCTCTGAGATTATTTACAGCCCTGCCCTTTTAGAAGACCAGCTGGTAAAAATCCCGCTTGACCGAATTAAGCCCCGGCTTCATTATCTTGGTCTCCCCAATGGACTGGTTGGATTAAAGCCCGGGCTCTGGCTGATTCGCGATAATCAGGCAGGTTGCCTTGCAATGGGAATTAACCCAAAACAAAAAGAAATTCACCTGCGGGTAAAAAAGGCAGGGGGCAAAGAATTTTTCTTTAGATTTTATATCCTGGAAGGCAATGAAAGGCAGGCTCTAAAATTTGCCAATAACCTGAATCAGATTTTCCTTCAATGACCAATTCAGACCAGCCAATTATTAATCCCGGTCAGGGAATCTTTAAAATCCGGGTGGCGGAGAGAATAATTTTTGTTCCGGTCGGGGTTTGCCTCAGACTTCTTGCTCTTAGACTCAGAGCAAAAAAAACCAAAAAGCGAGCTTATCCAGCCCAAATTTACCGTCTGAAAGAAGAAAAAGAAATTAATCTGGCTGGTCCGGCAATGGGAGCTCCTGTTGCCGGAATGGTTTTAGAACAGCTAATTGCCGGTGGTGCTCGCAGGATTATTTTTATTGGTCTGGCAGGTGCTATCAGCCCGAACCTGGATATTGGCGACCTGCTCCTGGTCAATGAAGCTATCTCTGACGAAGGAACCAGTAAGGATTATTTCCCGGAAAAGAACCCACCCCGGGCAGATGAAGAGCTATTTTCTAAGATAAAACAGGAGCTGGAAAAAACTCAAAAGAATTTTAAAATCGGAAAAGTAGCTACTGTTGATGCCCTCTTCCGGGAAACCCGACAAAAAATAAAGCAGTTCCAGAATCAGGGAGCAATTGCAGTGGAAATGGAGCTTTCTGCTCTTTATACCATTGCTCGGTTTAGAGAAGTTGCTCTGGCAGGAATGGTCATCATCTCAGATGAGCATAAAGACAATCAATGGAAAACCGGCTTTACCTCTCCCAAACTGCTTTCCAGCCTGATTGACGCAGGAAAAATTGCCCGGAAAGTCCTTTCCCAATGAACAGGAAATTCCTAACAAATCCCTGGGCTGGCTTTGCCGGGCTGGTAATTATTTCCTTTGCTTTAAGGATTTTTAAGCTCAATCAGGGGCTCTGGTATGATGAAATTTTTACCCTCTTTGCTTTTATCCGCTCGGGCTGGAAAGAAATTATAACCGGACTGCCTGTGCCCAATAATCATATTTTATTTTCCCTTCTTGCCAAGCTTTCCATCACTATTTTTGGAGAAAAGGAATGGAGCCTGCGCCTTCCCAGCCTGATTCTGGGCGGATTTACCCCGCCAATTATTTTTCTCCTGCTCCGGGATTGGGTAAAAAATTCCACAGCATTTCTCACCTCAATTTTCCTCTCCCTGCATTTCTGGATGGTCTGGTTCAGCCAGGATGCCCGGGGATATGCAGGCTGGATACTTTTTTCTTTTCTTTCCTGCTTTTTCTTTCTTAATTTAGAGGAAGAAAAAAATAAAAGCACCGCTCTCGCATACCTGATAACTTCAATTATCGCCTGTTATTTTCATCTTTATGGAATTTTTCTTCTGACAAGCCAGCTTTTATTTGCAATATCCGAAAAATTTTTAAGAAAAAAATCCGGGACGAGCCAAAAGCTTTATCTTCCGATAATAGCTCTTAGCCTTTCCTTGATTTTTTACCTTCCAGGAGGAGGTCAGCTCTGGAATTTTTATCTGGAAAAAGGAAAAGAAACCGCAGGAAGATGGCTGGAAGGATATTTCTGGAAGGAACTGATAAAAATGCTCTCCGGCTCCCATTTACTGAGCATCTCTGCTCTTTTCCTGCTTATTTTCCTTGGCGGACTCAGACAATTGAAAAATAAAGCCATTGAATTCGGAATTCTTTATCTGCTCTCCGCTGGTCTAATACTTGCCTTTACCCTGATTTTCCGGGTATTTATCTATCCAAGATTCCTTTCCTTTTTCATCCCTTTTTATCTGCTCGGGATAGGCTTGGGAATTGAAGAAATTTATTCTCTTATTCAGAAGAAGAAGTTTCCGCTTCCTGCCCGGATGGTTCACTATCTGCTCATTGCTTTTATATTTTTCAGCTTAAGCTGGGCTTTAATTAGATACTATCATCTGGGCAAACAGGGTTTTAAAAAGGCAAGTATTTATATTCAAAAACATTATCCGTTTACGCCCGTAATTTCACTGGGGCTGGCAGAGGAAGAATTTTTATACTACCTCCCTCGCGCCCAGCCTGTGCCAGGAAGATATAAACTTCTCCCTCAAAATACAGTAGGTAAACTAATAGTTGCCTCCCATCCCTGGAGCTGGGCTCCATATAATCTCCAGACCATAGAAAAATATTGCACGCTTGAAAAGGTCTGGGAAAGTGCTGGATATAAACAGAATGCGGTTTATCTTTACAGGTGTTTTTAATTATCAAAAAGTTTGAATAAATAAAAAAATCAAGAACTTATTTGAAATTAGCTCAGAAAAAAATTAAAGAAAAATTAAATTTGAATTAAATTAAATTTTTTCTCTTGACAAACAAGCGAAATTTTTGTCTAATATAAAAACAACTTGCAATCTCATATTAATCACAGCGTGATTTGAGTTCAACTATTTAGGTCAGGCAGTATGAAAAGGTCAACTTTAGTTACAACAAATTGGAATTATTCTCGGTTTAGCTTTGATTACCGGGAGTGGGAGATAAATTACTCTCACTCCTTATTTTTTTGCCTATCTCACCTTTTAAAGCATTCAAATCAAATCCCAGAGAAAGGAGAATAACTATGCAGGCGGTAACTCCTTATCTTGAAATCACTGAAGCGATTATGGAAGCAGGCGGAGAAAAATTAAAGACCTGCTTCCAGTGCGGAACCTGCTCTGGTTCCTGTCCCTGGGCACCGGTAAATGGATTCAGTATCCGGGCATTGATTCGCCTGAGCCAGTTTGGTCTGGAAGGAATTGAAAATTATATGTGGGAATGCTCTAACTGTCGGCAGTGTGAGGTTCGTTGTCCCCAGGGAGTGGAGATAATCAACATTGTAAAAGCAGCGAGAACCGTTTACAGCCAGGGAGGTTTGCTTCCTGCCCCTCTGCGGAATGTGGTGGGAAGCCTGACCAGTAAAGGCAATCCCTGGGGTGGAGAACAGGAAGCCAGATATGACTGGATGAAAGACCAGCCGGTGCCGGACTATACCCCGGATAAAGAAATGCTTTATTTTACCTGTTGCACCTATGCTTATGACCCGAGAAACCGGCAAGTGGTTCGTGCAACAGTAGAGGTGCTTAATAAGGCAGGAATAAGCTGGGGGACTTTAAAATCTGGCGAAGTCTGCTGTGGAGAGGCGGTCGGGAAGATGGGCGACCTGGACCTGTTTGAAAACCTCAAATCCACCAATCAAAAGCTTTTTGAAGAAAATCAGGTGAAAAACATCATCACCGGCTCTCCTCACTGCTATTACACTTTTACCAATGAATATCCCGGAGGATATCAGGTAAAGCATATTTCTCAGGTTCTGGCAGAGGCAATTAAATCTGGCGCTCTTAAGCTGAGCAAGGAGATTGGTAAGAAGGTCACCTATCACGACCCCTGCTATCTGGGTCGGCACAGCGAGATTTATGATGAGCCCAGAGAGGTGATTCAGGCGGTTCCCGGAGTGGAATTTATTGAAATGGAGCGAAATCGGGAAAATGCTCTTTGCTGTGGCGGGGGCGGTGGAAAAATCTGGATGGAGGTGCCCGCAGGAGAAAGATTGAGTGATTTCCGGGTGCAGGAAGCACTGGATATCGGAGCTGAAATTCTCGTGGTTGCCTGTCCTTATTGTCTGACCAATTTTGAGGACAGCAGAAAAACCTTAAACGCAGAAGATAAAATCCAGATTATGGACCTAGTTGAGCTGGTTAAAAACGCAATTTAAGGAGAGGGAAAAATGGCAAAACAAGCAAAGAAAGACCAGGAAAGAATTGGAGTTTTTCTCTGCCATTGCGGAACCAATATTGCCGGGGTGGTAGATATTCCTGCTTTGGCAGAATATGTCCGGGGCTTACCCGGAGTGGCTTATGTAGAGGAATACAAATTTATGTGCTCCCAGCCCGGTCAGGACTTAATCAAAGATGCAATTAAAAAGCATAAATTAACCAAGGTAATTGTTACTGCTTGCTCTCCCTTAATGCATGAAAATACCTTCAGAAAAGCCTGTGAAGAAGCCGGGCTGAATCGCTATTGCTTTTTAATGGTCAATAACCGGGAGCAGAATTCCTGGGTGACTGAAGACAAAGAGCAGGCTCTTAAAAAGGCAAAAGACCTGGTAAGAGCCGCGGTAGCCCGGGCTTTCTGGCTGGAGCCTCTGGAAGTTAAAGAGGTGGAGGTTAATCCCAATGTTTTGATTGTTGGCGGTGGAATTGCTGGGATTCAGGCAGCGCTGGATTTGGCAGAAGCAGGAAGAAAGGTCTATCTGGTGGAGCGGGAGCAGAGCATTGGCGGAAAAATGGCTAAATTTGATAAAACCTTCCCCACCCTGGACTGCTCCGCCTGTATTCTTACTCCCAAAATGGTCTCGGTGGGTCAGCATCCCAACATTATCCTCTGGAATTACAGCGAGGTGGAAGAAATCAGCGGATTTGTGGGTAATTTCAAAGTTAAAGTCAGAAGAAAAGCCACCGTGGTAGATTATGATAAATGCACCGGCTGTGGAGTCTGTATAGAAAAATGCCCGGTAAAAGTCCCGAGTGGATTTGAGGAAGGTATTGGCACCAGAAAAGCCATTTATGTGATGTTCCCTCAGGCAGTCCCCAATAAACCGGTGATTGATAAAGAAAACTGCCGGTTCTTTACTAAAGGGAAGTGCCGGGTTTGCGAAAAATTCTGCGAAGCCAAAGCCATAGATTTTGACAAACCGCACGAAGATAAAATTGAAGAAATTGGGGTCGGTTCCATCATTGTTGCCACTGGTTATCATCTCTGGGATGCCTCGGTTGCCACTCAATTCGGGCTGGGTAAGTATGACAATGTCATTACCGGGCTCCAGTTTGAGCGGTTAAGTAATTCCACAGGTCCTACCGGCGGAAAGATTGTCCTTAAAGACGGCAGGGAGCCGGAGAGCGTGGCAATTCTCCACTGCATTGGCTCCAGAGATGTTAACTATCATGAGTATTGCTCCCGGGTCTGCTGTATGTATGCTCTAAAATTTGCCCATCTCATCAAAGAAAAAACCAATGCTCAAATTTATGATTTCTATATTGATATGCGCTGCTTTGGAAAGGGATATGAGGAGTTTTATCATCGCCTGCTGGAGGAAGGGGTAACTTTTATTCGGGGAAAAGCCTCTTCAGTCACTAACAAAGCAGAAGACCCAAGCGAAGAAGGCAAGTTGATTGTCATTGCAGAAGATACTTTAACTCAGAAGATTTTTAGGGTGCCGGTGGATATGGTAATTCTCTGCTCCGCAATTGAGCCTCAGCCGGATTCAGATGAAATTGCCCAAATCTTTAAAATCTCTAAATCCGGTGATGGCTTTTTCCTGGAAAAACATCCCAAGCTGGCACCGGTCGCCACTTCTAATGATGGGGTATTCATTGCTGGCGCCTGTCAGGGACCCAAGGATATACCTGATACTGTGGCACAAGGACAAGCTGCCGCCAGCGCAGTTGTTGCCTTAACAGAACAGGGAAAGATAGAGCTGGAAGCTACTACCGCTTATGTTGATGAGGAGCTTTGCTCTGGCTGTCAGATTTGTATTCCTCTCTGCGCCTATCAAGCCATCAATTTTGATGAGGAAAAGAAAATCAGCGTGATAGATGAAACTCTTTGCAAGGGCTGTGGCACCTGTGCGGCCGCCTGCCCGAGCAAAGCGATAATCGCCAAACATTTCACCAACCAACAAATTTTAGCGGAACTGGAGGGAGTTTTAAATGAACGGATTTGAACCCAAAATCGTGGGACTCGTCTGTCAATGGTGCACCTATACCGGTGCTGACCTGGCAGGAACCAGCCGGAAAAAATATGCGTCCAATATCCGTCTGATTCGGATGATGTGCTCCGGAAGGGCAGACCCTGCCTTTATTCTCAAGGCATTTGAGCTGGGAGCTGATGGGGTATTGGTAGGCGGATGCCATCCCGGAGATTGCCATTATATGGAAGGAAACTATAAGACCCTTCGGAGAATGATTTTATTGAAAAAAATGATTTCCCAGCTCGGGCTGGAGCCGGAGCGAGTCCGCCTGGAATGGATTAGTGCCAGCGAAGGAGAGCGTTTCGCTCAGGTAGTGGATGAATTTACCGAACAAATCCGTCAGATGGGTCCAGCAATGGTCAGCCCGGAGC
>CAZKMM010000120.1:0-7677 GCA_964553915.1 uncultured bacterium | reverse complement strand
GATTAGTTAATGGCTGAAAAATCAACACTTAACAGGAAACGTTTCTGAGTTTTATTAGAAGGAATAAGGTTGGCTGTGTATAGAGCTGAGGTTGGATGGGACACTCACGAAACCGCATTTGCCCAAATAAAAGACGCTGTAAAGAATTAAGGGGGTTTGAGAATGTTATACCAGTGCAGGAAAAAGGAGAAGGAGCGGGAAGTTCTAAAAAATCGGGCTTCCTAAATCAAATATTGGTTGGGGTTATTAAAGAATATGCGTTTTTAGAAAATAAGCCTGTTAGTGATGTTTTTAATAAGGAAAATTCGCTATAGCGTTGAAACTGCCCAAAACTTGGAACATTTTTGGAACAAATTTTAGCCTTGCCTAACTTTTTCTATTTTTCTCTTTAAATTTAATTTTCCTCTTAACTTTCGGTTGGGTTCCGGGCGATAGCACAAAATTATGGACTCAAGACAGTTTTAGGAGTGGAGATTGATGACTAGCTCCGTGCAACAATACAGGAGTTGAAGATTCAGAATCAGCTTAAAAAAGCCAATCTAGACCCAGAGACCCTGAAAAAACTTAAATCCCTCGGATACCTGAAATAAACTTTCCTTTCAAATAAACTTGACAAAAGCAAATTTATCGGTTATTTAAAATCATCTTAATTTAGGAGCTAATTATTAATATCTTACTCGCCATTTTTATCGGGGTTTTAGTTTTTGGGGCTCTTGGTTTATTATTCTGGATTAACCTTTATCTGGGAATTTTCTTTGCCCTCTTTGCTCTGGGAATATTTTATTATTACTACCGACAGAAATCCTCTACAGATAAGGTTTATAAACAGCTTGGAGACAAGCTGGGCTTAAAGGTAAAAAAATCTTCTTTGGCATATCCCAGCCTGGAAGGACTTTATCAGGGGCGTGAGGTAATCATCAAGGTAGATTCTCAAATAGACCCCCTCGGTGAGACTCCTCAAAATTTTACCGTGCTTAAACTCAGGCATAATCTTTCGGTAAAGAAAAAACAAGCCATAGACTCCCCTCACCTCCAGGAGCTTTTCCCTGACCTGAAGCTGGAGCTGGGCAAGAAATACTTAACTCTTTCTTTCCCGGCAGTTATTGTTGACCCCGAACTTCTCAAATCCGGATTAGACCTTTTGATAAAAGAAGTAGAAAGTTTAGAAAAAATTTAAAAACAACCCAAAAGGAGAAAGAGAAAAATGGGGCGAAGAAGATTTTTTTCTTTTATTTTCGTCTACAGTTTTTTCTTTATCTCTTTTTCTGCTCAGGGAGTTTTGGGAGAAGCAGGAGCAAGAGCAGAGCCCGTAAGACTGCCCGGATTTAAATTGATTAAAGAAGAAGAGGCAATCCCTCAAAAAGCCTATGTAAAAAGCTGGGAGGAAAAGCAGGGATATAGAGTCTCCACTTACGGAATCACCGAACGGCAATATCGGGAATGGTTCCACGGAATCCCTCCTTCCCTTCCCCAGCCCGTGGGATATTATAAAGCCGAATGGTTTAAGCCCGGAGTTGGCTCTTTAGTTTATACAATCTGGGTATTTCCTCCTTCGGTCAAAGAAACCGACGTGTCAGGACCACCTGATTGTCGTGAGCCCGAAACTTCTGAGACGTTTAACTGCGAGGGCAAACTGGATAATACCATTTTTGACTGCAAAAATAACATCTGTTTTACATTCTTTCGCACCGATGCTTTCCAGCTGGTAAACGGTATTGCCCGGCCAACTGCCAGCGATGAGGAGTCAGAGAGATTTCAGGCGGAAATAATGCGGATTCGGGCAAAAGTTTTAGGATTAGAACCAG
This sequence comes from uncultured bacterium, assembly GCA_964553915.1. GTDB lineage: Bacteria > RBG-13-61-14 > RBG-13-61-14 > RBG-13-61-14 > DRUE01 > CAZKMM01. The sequence continues at coordinate 5,872 of CAZKMM010000120.1, read as the reverse complement.
AAGAAAAAACCGAAGAAAAAGAGGAGGAGGCAAAACTCCCAAACCCTCTCCGGCTAGAAGTAAAAGCAGATTTTGACCCGGTTACTTTAACCGTTGCTTTTAGCGGAAAAGTTAAATCTGAGGATGAGAATATCAGTGGGGCACGGGTTCAGGTGGATTTGCTCAGCTCTTTGGGAGAGAAAATATCTTATCAGCTAATCAGTGATAATTATGGCAATATCTCCGCAATCTATGATTTAAAGCATAAGGTTGCTTTAATTGGAAGTTTTAAAACACCTTTTGAGCTTAAAACCGCTGAGGGAGAATGGAGACTGGAGCTCTTTGCTCAAAAGGAAGGATATACTCCTGCCCGATGGACTAAAGTATTAAACCCGGCTTCAAATAAGCCAGAAATAAAAATAGAACAGAATCCTCTTACCAAACAGCCTTATAAAGGAGTTTGTGCAGACGGGGTAAGCTCGCTGAAAATTTTTATTGCCCTTCCCGGAGCAAAGAGCGTGAAAGTAAGTCCACCCTCCTCTGGAAAGATTAAAGGCGTCGGGGCTGGTGGAGAGATAAAACTAAACAACCAAGGGGAAGGAGAGATAGAATATGTTCCTCCAGAATATCTCCCCAATAAGGTGGAATTAACCGAGGAGCTTAAAGTTCATCAAAGGAAGGGTTCTGCTCGGGTCTGGGCAAAAAAAGTTCCGCTAATTTTTAGCTGGACCGGTGCCCAAGGAACTCAGGAGCAAATTCCACTGGAAATTCTCCTGGTCCGTCCCCCGATAATAATGGTGCACGGATTTTTGGGAGATAAAACCACCTGGCAACTGTTTTCCAATTATTTAAGAAATGAAAAATACGATACCCAGATTGATGAATATTACATTGCAGACCAGTCCATTGAAGATCAGGCGGTTTTTCTCTGGCAGAATATTCAACTTCAAAAGAAAGATTATGCTCAGGCAGGAATTAAACTGGCAAAGGTTAATATCGTTTCTCATAGTATGGGCGGACTCATCAGTAGATATTATGTCCAGAAATATGAAAAATATGACGACGATGTCAAAAAGCTGATTATGGTGGGAACCCCCAACCACGGCGTGGGATGGATTAGAAAAAAGATAGGCAACCTCAGGTCTGCCTGGCTGGATTCTCATAGAATCGCCTCTGACCAGCTCTTTTGCTTCAGCAAATTTATTCGTGAGCTTAATCAGGGGGAAAAATTCGGCAAGCATATCAATCCCAAGGTAGAATATGGAAATATCTTTGGCTTTCCTCATGACTGGGTGGTGGATGCCTGGTCTGCTCATCTTAATGGAGTGGAAGAATTAAGACTTAGAGGGGTAAGACATTCAGTTGACCTGGCTGATTTTCAGGGAGTTGCTCTTGCTGAATATTTAAAGGTCTGGCAACAAATTATCACCTGGCTGAACCAAAAAATCCCCCGTCCCCCGTTAACCGATGCTCAGATAAAAGTCATCAAGGGAAAAGGAGAGGTAAGATTCCTTTCCAGCCCTTCCAGCTCGGGAGAAAAAATCCCTGAATATCCTCAGAGCCTTTCACCCCGTCAGGGTATAAGCACGGGTCAGGACAGCTGGGCAGTGGTGAATCTTCTGATTGATAATCAAGCCTGGGGGGCAATCTATCTTACCCGAGAAACTCGCTTGATTATTGGCTATGCCTCGCCCCAACTGGTGGAAGTGCAGATGCTTAAAGGAAGTGCCAGATTTGTCAGCAAAAAAGAATCCGGAGGGCATTTCAGCGTGCTTTTGGGGGCAAATAATCAAGCTAAATGGTATCAGCTTTATCCTCAAGCAGTGGTTTATGGCTTGGGGACTGATTTTGTTATCACTGCCCGGGAAATAACAAAAATCCATTGTCTGGAAGGTTCGGTGAGGATAGAGCTTCCCGAACCAGAAAAAGCTCCTCTGCAGATTCTTTCCGCAAATAAATCCCTTGAGCTTAGAGAGAGACAACTTCAGCCGATTACCTTTCCTCAAAAAGGCTGGTGGGAGAAATTTGAACCTGGCTTCCAGCCAGAATCTGTTTCTTCTGTTCAGCGGGGAATCACCGGCGGGAAAAAGATTTCTCAAAATCTCCTTCAAAATGGAGATTTTTCAAAGGGATTAAACGCCTGGAAAATCGGGGAGCGGGGTTATTCGGGCATTGTTCATCCTTACAGTTATGGCACCTATCCTCCGGATGCCTCTGCTGGGTTTCTTGAACTCGGGGTGTACGGCGGATATTATTATGCGGTTCAAACCCTGAATATTTCTCATTCCCGTCTGATTTTTCAGGGGAAAATTCGGGTAAAAAACTGGTCAAGTTATCAGGGAGCAAAGAGCGGGGTGGCAATGATTTTTATAGTTTTTTCTGACCAGGACAATAATAAGCTGGCAAGCATCAATTATTATCTAAGCCCCAACAACACCTATCACTCCAGCTCAACCTCTTACTGGAAAAAAATTACCAGCACTCAAACCACTCCAACCCCGTGGATTTTGGTGGAGGATAATCTGAGAGAGGTGGTAGATAAGCATCTGGAGTTTGACCGCTCAAAAATCTCCAGGGTCATTGTTGGGGTATCAATCTTCGGCACCCACGAAGACCAGACTTATACTATTGCTGATTTTGATGATTTTGTCCTTGCCCCTGCTCAATAATAATTAAAGACCAGCTCCTAGAATTAAATTAAAAAGATTTCCGGTGCTCCACCCGATGGGTCAACACCTGATGCTGATGAAAAGTTATAAGCATTGAAAGTAGCTGAAATTTTGTAATTTGTTAATTTTATAAAGAAACCTCGCTATTAAGTTCTTTCTCTTTAATAACCTATTTTCCCCTGTCTTTGCCTAATTTTTGCTATGGTTCGGTAGACAATCGGTAGAAAGATTTGGGCTTAAAAATTATCTTGACTTTCGGTTATTATATCTGTGATGCTGAGAAAGAAGCAAAAGAGGGTTTATGATTGGCTCGGGCGGTTTATTCAGGAATATGGCTATGCCCCGGGTTATGATGAGATAAGAAAAGGTTTGGGTTTTAATTCTTTGAGCACGGTTTATGAGCACCTGAGAAGAAGCCTCAGAAAGAGCTCAAATCCCGTGGTCCTCGCGACCGTGTGGGTTCCATTTCCTCCCCGGGCACCAGAGATTTTTTAATTTTTTCTGAAATTAAATATCTGGCTTAATTCTAAAGAGATAATTTCAGATATTTGGGCAAAAACCCGTAATTTCAAAACTTGACAAAAATTTCTTTTCAGATAAAATTTAGACACATAATTTCGCGGGTGCCTGAAAGGGCTTAATAGGGAAGGCGGTGAGAATCCGCCACGGACCCGCCGCTGTAACCGGGGACGAAACCTGCATCAAGCCACTGTTCCGCAGAAGCGGGATGGGAAGGCGCAGGGAGTAGGAGGAACCGGGAGTCAGAAGACCTGCCCGCGAAAGCTGGTAGCCTGCGCGGGTTTCAGGCGAGCCAGAAAAGGTTCGGAGGATAAAAACGGGAAATCCCCGGACCCGAAAAATCGGGTTCGGGGATTTTTTTGTTGGAGGAAATAATGAAAAGGCTAGGAAAAATCTTATTTGAAATCTTGCTTCTAGCTTTTAGTTTTTCAGCTCTAGCTCAGCAATCTCTGCCGGAGATTCAGGTTGAGGTAATTGAGAAAAAACTGGAGAATGAGGAAGAGGCAAAGAATCCCACCCGGTTTATCACTGTACTGAAAACAGAACCAGCTCAAGAGGAAAACAAAACTGTTGAAGAAGTTTTGAGTGAAAGCTCCGGGGTACAGATAAACCGCTGGGGCGGGCTGGGAGCCTTCAGCACGGTCTCCATTCGGGGGGCAAATCCCAATCAGGTAGAGCTTTATTTAGATGGGATTCCGCTAAATCTTGCCTGGAGCGGGATATTTAATCTAGGAGATTTAAATCTGGACTATTTAGAGAAGATAGAGGTATATCGTGGGTTTGCTCCAGTGGAATTTTCCCGCAACGGTATCGGGGGAGTGGTTAATCTGGTTACCAGAACCTATCCTGGAGAAAAAACTGGAGAAATTAATGCCAGTGCCGGCTCCTTTGATACCTACAAACTTAATTTCTTCTTTGCTCAGGGATTGAAAAACTGGAGTTGGCTCGCCTTTTATTCTCACCTGCAATCTCGAGGAAATTATGAATATGAAAGCGACAACGGAACCCCGCTTAATCCAGATGATGATTACACCACCAAGAGAAAAAATAATGATTTTGATTTAGAAGATTTAATCCTGAAGACAAAAGGAAAAGCCCGGAGCGTAGAGATAGATTTTCTGGGAAACTTTCATTATAAAGACCAGGGAGTTGCAGGGCTAGATATAGCTCCCACCGAACACACCCGATTAAGCACCAAACGAGCCCTTGCCAATTTTCAAATCCAGCCCACCCAATTATTAAACCGGGCTCTGGAATTAAAAATCCGCACCAGCTATTTCTGGCAGGAAGAGAGATACCAAGACCCTTACGGAGAAACCGGAGTTGGAAATCAGGACCAACTAAATTTATCTGAATCGTATAGTTTGGCTCTGGACCTGAGCTGGTATCCGCTGGCAATAGAATTTTTCCGAGTCGGTTTTGAGGCAAGAAGAGAGTGGTTTTTAGCCAAAGACCTTTTAGGTGATTTTACCGGAGCACCGCAGGTGAGAGAAATGCTCAACCTGGGTATTGAGGCAGGGATTGCCAGCGAAGATAAAAATCTCCTCCTCTCCCCTTCCCTTCGCTACCATCACAGCCGGAGCGATTTTAAAGGAGAGCCTTATTTTACCTGGTCTTCTTTCAGTGAATCTACTCAGAAAAGCTATGATTTTTTTGACCCGGCTTTAGGGGTGAGATTTTTTTTGTTTCCGGAGCTGGCTTTTAAGGGAAACATCGGAGCCTATCATCGGCTTCCAACTTTTTATGAATTATTTGGCGACCGGGGAGTGGTGGTGGGAAATAGTGATTTGAAGCCTGAACAGGGCTTGAACTATGATTTTGGATTTCAATATCAAAGAAAATTTGACCAGCAAAAACAGGGATATGTTCAGCTGGGATATTTTCACAGTGAAATCAAAGATATGATTATTTTTTTCCAGAACTCCCAGAGAACTGTGGTGCCAATAAATATTGGAAAAGCGTTAATTCAAGGGATTGAACTTAATGCAAGTCTTGACTTAAGCGAACATTGGCAATTAAGCGGTAATTACACCTATCAAAAGGCAATGGATGACAGCGAGATTTCTTATTGGAAGGGAAAGCAGTTGCCTTTTCGTCCTGTCCATGAGGGATATCTTCGGCTGAGCTGGGAAGAGAAGGGAAAAGTTCGGTTTTGGGGAGAGGCAAATTACACTAGCGAGAACTACTGGGACCGGGCAAATCTTTATCAGGTGCCTTCCCGAACCATTATCAATTCAGGAGCAATTTTTTATTTCAAGATAAAAAAGAGCCAGCTCAAATTGGGAGCAGAGGTGAAGAATCTTTTAGATGAGCAAATCAGTGATGTGGCAGGTTATCCTCTGCCGGGAAGGTCATATTTTATCAATATTGGCTGGAAATTTTAAAAACCAAAAGGAGGTGAAAGAGATGAAAAAGGAAAGCAAAAAGAAAATGAGGGCAGGAATAATTCTGCTAATGGCTTACTTGGCAGTGCTTTTCGGGTGTGCATCAGGAGGAGATGAGGGAACAGAACCCGCACCATTAAACAAGATTTTTCTTACCACCAGCGACTTTCAAACCGGGGGAATTGGTATAATTAACCTGGACAATTTAAAGCCCTGGGAGCCTGACCCGGGCTGGGCAAAGGATGTGGCAAGCTCTGATGCTTTAGCGGTTTTCTTTCAGGGAAAGATATTTGTTATCAACCGAATGCCTCAGGATAATAT
>CAZKMM010000119.1:0-7780 GCA_964553915.1 uncultured bacterium | reverse complement strand
AAGAAGAAAAAATAAGCATAATCTGGAAAGTCGGTTATGAGCCAGTCTGATGTTTGGTCAGCAAAAAAATTATCTCTATTAGACCGGTTTTTAACCCTCTGGATTTTTCTGGCAATGGGTTTTGGGGTTTTACTCGGCTACCTCTGGCCAGATGTTGCTAAGCTAATTGATAAATTTCAGGTCGGCACTACCAACATTCCAATTGCCATTGGACTAATTTTGGTGATGTATCCTCCTTTATCCAAGGTGAAATATGATGTGGTTTTAATTGCCATTCCTCTCACCTGTTATTTCTTTTTTATGTGGCTGGTTAGTTTCTGGATTATGCACAAATTCAAAGCAAACTATCCCCAAGCAACCGCAGTAGCTTTTACCGCGGTAAGTAATGATTTTGAGCTTGCCATCGCGGTAGCGGTTGCTATTTTCGGTATTGCCTCCAAGCAAGCTTTTGCTACTGTAATTGGTCCTTTAATAGAAGTGCCTGTGCTGATTAGCCTGGTAAATGTTGCTCTACGCCTGCGGAAGAGATGGTTTAAAGCTGATGAGCCGGCTTAGTCCTGAATGGGAGAAAAGTCTCCGCTATCATTATAATCAGTTCTGGGAAAGCGCCATTCAGTTCCATCTGGAACCCTTGCTGAAAAAGATTTATGCCTCTTCCCTAAAAAGAAAATTAATTAATAAATGGCTGGGAAAGTCTGGTGGCAAACTGGTTTTGTGCTATCAATTAGATTTTGAATCTGACCCTCTGGCAATAGAGCTCAGAAAAGATGGGTATAATTTTTATGTTGAAGAGGTGGAAAAATTGTCCCTCGCTCCTTCGGTTATATTAATTGCCTCTCATTCCGCTTTTATTTCCGAGGTTGATAGTCTTGGGTCTTTACTTGGAGGTATGATTACTGGTCAGGTTAAATTACCTATTCTCTGGAAAAAGCTCCGGGACCATATCTATGCGATGTTGCTCTTTCTCTTATAACATAACTCCAAAGACAAATTTAAAATCAATGAGCCGGCGGGGGGATTTGAACCCCCGACCTGCTGATTACGAATCAGCTGCTCTACCGCTGAGCTACACCGGCTTTGTTTTTATCTTATCATCCCCCGGCTTTATTTCAAGCGTCTAAGCACCCCTCTGGTATCAATCTTCAAAGCCGGGCTGGATTTAATCAGCTGATAATCAAAAGCGGAGTGGTCAGTAGCAAGGAAAATGCAGTCCATTTTTTCCAGCAGTTTTTGGGTGATTTTTTTGCTTTTTAATTTTTTTCCCAGCAGGTCAATTTCTGGGAAAAATGGGTCGGAATAGTTTAACTTGGCTCCTCTTTTGATTAAAAGCTGAATGATTTCCAGAGCTGGAGATTCCCGCAGGTCCGGGATATCTTTTTTATAGGTTATACCCAGAACCAGAATTTTTGCTCCTTTCAGGGGCTTTTTCTTCTGGTTGAGTGCTTGTTCTATTTTTTCCACCCAGAACTCGGGCATTTGCGAGTTGATTTCACTGGCAAGCTCAATGAACCGAGCCCGGTAATTTATGCTCCGCATTTTCCAGGAAAGATAAATCGGGTCAACCGGGATACAATGCCCACCAATCCCCGGACCAGGATAAAAAGTCATAAACCCAAAAGGCTTGGTGCTGGCAGATTCTATTACCTCCCAGACATCAACTCCCAGCCGGTCGCAAATCATCGCAATCTCGTTGACCAAACCGATGTTGATTGCCCGGAAGGTGTTTTCTAAAAGTTTGGTCATTTCTGCCACCGTGGGAGAGCTTACTGGAATTACCCGGTCAATAATCTGCTGATAAAGAAATTTAGCAAGCCGGGTGCTTTTGGGAGTAATCCCGCCCACCACCCGAGGAGTGTTTTTTAAACCATATTTTTTATTTCCCGGGTCTATTCGCTCCGGGCTCATTGCCAGATAAAAATCTCTGCCTGGGGTTAATCCACTCAGTTCTTGGAGCCGGGGAGCAATTACTTCTAAAGTCATTCCTGGATAAACCGTGCTTTCTATTACCACGATTTGAGCTCTTTTCAGTCGTTTTCCCACTTCTTCGGTGGCATTTAAGACAAAGCTGAAATCTGGGTCTTTGCTTTTACTTAAAGGGGTAGGGACGCAAATAATGATAGCATCGGCTTTTTTAATTGGCTCATAGGAAGAAAAAAGAAGCAGGCGGGATTGTTTGATCTGAGCCAGAATTTGTTTAGGGCTAATCTCGGGCAGGGGGCTGATGCCTTTTTTTAGTTGTTTAATTCGCGCCGGGTCAATATCTATTCCCAGGCAGGTAAAATTATTTTCGCAAAAACTTAAAGCAAGAGGAAGACCAACATATCCTAATCCAATCACGGAGATAATCGCTTTTTTATTCTCAATTTTATTTTTTAGCTTTTGTTCATTTTTCATTTTCCAACCTCCAGGGAGAATAAATTATCTCTCTTTGCTCAGGGGTAAGTTCTTCTATTTTTTGCCTTATTTTTTTATTTTCAGGATTTAATTTTAGATATTTTTGATAATATTCCAAAGCCTTTTCTTGGTTTGATTCTTTTTGGTAGATTTTTGCCAGAGATAGATAGATTTTTCCCCGATCAATTCCTTGGGGAGCATTTTCCAAAAGCCAGAGCAATTGTTCTTTAGCTTTCTCTCCCTGTCCGGTATTTAGATAAACCCGCGATAGAATTTGACGATAATGAGCCGAATCTGGAGAGATACGAATTAGTTTTAAAAGCACTTTCTCTTCTTCTTGCCATTTTTTTTGTCGGTAAAGACAGCTGGAATATATTTTAAGAGCAGGCTCCTCCAGAGGGGAGGAAAAAAATGGCTCAAGGACTTGTTTAATTTTTTCGCATTCTTCTCCTGTATTCAAAAGAATACGCGCATACCGAAATATTAGTTTATTTTGTTTGGGATATTTTTGATAGATGGCTTCAAAATATTTAAGAGCAAGAGATTTTTGGTCGGTATTATGCATCATCCATTCGCAAAACTCTCCCAGAGTTTCTGGATTTGAGGAAAACATTTTTAAAAGTGGTTCTGGTTCTGGGTTGTAATGAAGCCAGATTTTACCAAGTTCTAAGGCAGTGGATGGGGAGAGTTCCAAGAGCTTCTTGATCAGGATTAAAGCCGGCTCAAAATCCTTTTTTCGTATTAGATATCCCGTATACATCGCTGGGAATAAAGGATTATTGGGGTCAATCAGGCAGGCACGATGAAAAGCTTTTCTGGGAGATATTTGAGGAATTTCTCTCAGCTGTTCCAATAATTCTGATATCCTTCCCAATAATGACCAGTAATAAGGATATCCAGGCTCAAGAGAAATCGCTTTTAAAATTTCCTCTTCCGCTTTTCTTAAAATTTCTTTTTGCTCGCTCCGCCTCGTAGGGAGTAATTCAAGATAGATTTTCGCCAAAAGCCGATGAGGTTCAGGATGAGAGGGAAAATATTTTATTGCCTGTTTGGTTTTCCAAATTGCTTCTACAAATTGATTTTCCTGATATAATTTTTCCCCCTGTGAAAAATTGTAGGAAAAAAGCCATTGCTTACCAGCTCCTAGCAGTGTGAGGAGCAAAAGAAAATAGCCAATTATTTTTATCAACAAACTCATTTTTTTGCCCCCAGCAAAAAGGAAAGCAGAGCCAGGAAATAATAATAGAGCCCGGGGATATGAAAATGAAAGTCAACCTGATCCTGAAGAAGAAAAGCAAACAAACCAAAAGAGACTCCTCGGAATATCCTCTTTTCAAAGCGAGAAGTTAACAATTTATAATTGTTACGGATTTGGCGAATGATTTGATAAGCCAAGAGGAGGGTAAGACAGAGACCGATTATCCCGGTTTCAGCTCCCAGTTCCAATAAATCGTTATGAGAATGTCTTATCCCATGGAGCTCTCCCTTCTGGCGATATTTGGGATATTCCAGCCAAAAACATCCCGGTCCCACTCCCACAAAAGGATGGTCTTTAATCATTAATATAGAGCTCTTCCAGATTTTTGCCCTTCCGGTTAAAGTCAATCCTGTGATGGGTTCGGTAAAAAATTCTGTTAGAGTTTGGGCTCGTTTTTTTATCGCTCCTTTCTCTAAAATCAAAAGCAAAATAAGACTGATTATTATTAATCCTAAAACCAAAGGTAGATATTTACGAAATTTTTTACTGGATTGGTAAAAACTTAGCCAGATGATAAAGAGTAGTATCGTAAAACCCAAAGCCAACCATCCACTTCTGCTTAAGGAAAATCCTAAAGCAAGGGTTATTAGTAGGAGGGGAAAAATTAAAAAGGCTCTTTTTGCCCAAATTTCACTGGCTAAAAGGCTCTTTTCTGATTCTTGAGAAAGTAGAATTCCTACTCCCAGGAAAAAACAAAGAAGCATCAAACCCGCAAAGCTGTTGTGGTTGACAAAGCTACCCCGCACCAAACCGAGATTATCTGCCATCAAAAACAGGGAATTTTTTGTAAAATAGGAGAGCAAACCAAAAAAGGAATAAAATAACCCGATGAAAAATAAAGACCACAATAAAAATTTTCTAGATTGTCTGCTTTGAAAAATCCAGAGACAAAGATACAAAAAGATAATTCCCACCAGAATTCTTTCCAGAGCAAAAACTGTATTCCAGCGATGTGGGGAGGTGAATCCGGATATTATTATCCAGCCGAGCCAGATAATAAAAAGTTTTTCTAAACCCAGAAAATAAGGAGGGGGAATAATTTTTTTTTCCCCAAGAAAAAAAGTTAAGAAAAAAATCAAAATGATAGAAATGGCAATTGGATACCAATATATCTCCGCGACTGCTCCCCGGAAAAAAATGGCAAAAAAAATAATCAGAATCAGAGGTGAGCTAATAGCCAGCTTTATTTTATTATTAAAATTCCGCTTCAATTCTGCTTATGTTTTCCACTAGCTACTTTTTTCAGCTTCTTCTGAGCTGTAATATCCATACTGGTAATAATAGTAATAGTAATAATAATGATAATGGTAATATTTCCCATAGTAATATCTTTCCCGTTTTACATCAAAGTCGTTGAAAATCGCTCCCAGGACTTTGAAGTTGAGCATTCGAAGCATTTGCATATTTTTGTTAAGGGCATCCCAATTAGACCGATGAGCTCGCACGAGAAGAATTAAGCCATCTGCTACCTGTGAAAGCAAGCTGACATCACTTAAAGGCCAGCAGGGAGCGGTATCAAAGATAATCAGATCAAAATGAGGTTTAAGCAAATCCACCAAGCTTCTGAAATAAACGGAGCCAAGAATTTCCGCGGGGTTAGAGGGAATTGGCCCCGAGGGCATTACTCTTAATCCTTCTACGGATTCTATAGAATGAGTAAAGTCATTGAACAAACGATAACTTAACACCGAAGGGAAAGTAAGCCCCGGGAACTGACTAAAGAATTCTTCCACCTCTTCTGGTTTAATACTAGGAAGTAGTTTATATTCACTAGTTGATTCCTGCCATTCTATTTTTATTTCTTCCGGAGTCAAATCATCTAAACTGGCTTTAAAAGTCTCCCTCCATTCTTTGATATTTCCCGCGACAATCCGCCCGTTTTGATAAAGTAAGTGGAGAGGATAGGATGAATTAAAATTAAGACTCAGCAGACCATTTTGCTTTTGAAGTTTTAGAAGGAGATGCAGATCGCCAAAGGTATATTCCTCTATGGATTCCTTCCATTTTTGGTTCTGAAGGAGCTCAATGATTGCCCAGGTGATACCTTGGTCTTTATCAATTTTAAAATAACGATGCTGAACCGGACGCCGAAGGTCTGCGTCAATGAGCAAGGTACGAATTCCTTCCTGAGCTATAGATGCTGAAAGATTAGCTGAGACCATAGACTTCCCCTCTCTGGGACCACTACTGGTAAGAATTAATGTTTTTAAACCCTGACGAGCGATGATCAGTCTGAGATTAGCTCTTAAATGAAGAATTCCTTCGGAATAGAGGGAACGAGGCTTTTCCAGGACCACCAGAGGGTATTTACCCTTTACTAAATTCTCTTCCAGAGAAGGTAAAAGAGAAAGAATAGGAATTCTATTGTGGAATTCTACATCTTCCGGAACCCGTATAGTGCGGTCCATCATTTCTGCCATTATTGCCCAACTTATTCCCAAAAATATCCCTAACAGAGAAGCTATGATTAAATTTAAGATTTTTTTAGGTTTGATGGGACGAAAGGACGGTTCTGCATATTCATAAATATAGATCATATCTTCAAAAGAACCCTGAGCCTGAATATTCGCTTCTTTAACTGCAGATAATAAATTATTGAAAAGCTCCCGAGCTGAATTTGCCTCTCTTTCTAAAACAATATATTCAGCATCTTTGCTTATTATCTCCATTGCCTTTTTATTAACATCTTCTAAATCTTTTTCTAATTTTTGCCTCTCAGCTAGAAATAATTTTTTCCTCATCTCTAAGGCGTGTATATTTTTGTTGAGCTCTTCTTCAAATTTTTTCTTTAATATATCTATTCTTTCCCGCGCTTGTTTTACTAATGGATGCTCCTGTTTATATCGTTGCGTTAGCAATTCATATTCTATCTCTGCGGATACCAGCTCCTGATTTAAACTCCGTAATAGTTCATCTTCAGTTTGAAAAGGAGTATATTTATTGTAATCTTTGCGGGTAAGAAGGGAACGCAGTCCTTCTATTTTCGTGTTTAAAATTTTAATTTGGGTATCGAGGTCCCTAATTCTACTTTCAAGCCCCATTTTTTGACCAGCAAGTTGAGATTTGTCAACCCGGGTTTCAAAAATTTTATTTTTTTGTTTATATTGGTAAAGCTTATTTTCAGCTTCGCTTAACCGCTTGCGAGCGTTTTCTAACTGCTGATTAAGAAATTTTAGGGAATTGTAAGAAATCATCTCTTGTTCTAAGCTATTATATTCAACCATAGCTTCTGCCACCGCATTGGCAATTGCTGCGACTCTTTTAGGGTCAGTGTCAATTACAAAAATATCAACCAGACGAGTTTTTTCAATATTTTTAGATGAAACTTTTCCTCTTAAAGCTTTTCCAACTTTTTTATATAAAAGTTCTTTCTGCTCTTCATTTAATTGTTCAAAATTAGGGGGGCGAAAATATCCCTTTTCAACCAAGATTTTTCCGGCACGAGTCAAGATAGGAAGGGTTGTTATGATATTTACTTTGGTTTCAAAACCACTTCTTTTTTCATAATAATTGGGAAAAACGATTTGTTTAGTTTTTAGAATATCTGAAGAGACTTGAGGGCGAATCATAATAGTACTTCTTGCCCGATAATATTTAGTTGCGGTAAAATTATAAACCAGCGCAATTATTATTACACTGGAGAAAATCAAAAAGATAGACCACTTTCTTCTAATAAAAATGCGGATATAATCTGACAAATTAGCAGTTTGTTGCTCCGAAAAGATATCTTTACCAGGAGCAAGATATTTTTCCAGCTGAGGTTCAGACTGTGGAACGAGTTCTTCCATGTGTGATTCCTCCTTTAGGTTCTTTTGTTTCTCCACCCCAGCTTTGATATTCAGGAATTAAACGCTTGAGCCAGGCTTTTAATCTTTCTTGATTATCTTGTTTTTTGAGAAAATTTTCTAATAGATTAAGTTCTTTTTCTAAGTCAATTTTAAAATTTCCATTCATTTTTAATTGATAAATCTTTTCGTGGGTTGTTCTTATCATATTTTCGTTTTTAAAGCTTAATTCTTCAAATAATTTTTCTCCCGGACGAATTCCAGTAAAAATTATTTCAATATCTTCGGCAGGGGTTAGTCCGGAAAGATGAATTAAATCTTTTGCCAGGTCTATGATTTTGAT
>CAZKMM010000118.1:0-8103 GCA_964553915.1 uncultured bacterium | reverse complement strand
TGGCTGAAGGCAAGGATAAAAATCCTTCGGGCAGGTCCCCCCTGAAGAATTCCACTCACCGCATCCAGGGCAAGAAAATCCCAGCTTCCTCCCGGATTCTGATAATAGCCCACCCAGTAGGGATAATACCAGAGACCCGCAGGCTGAAAATCCACCAGCTGATACTTCTCCCGCTCAAAAAAAGACTTCTGATACAAAAACCACCTTGCCTCCTTTAAAATCAGCTCCTCCGCCTGCTCCGGCTCCAGCCGGGGAGAAAATTCTATTTCCGAAAGTTCCCCCGGCTTGAGATTCTTATCATCTACCAGGGCAAAGCTTCCGCTCACCGCATCAATCCCGGCAAGGAATTTCCGCTCTACTCCTTTTTTGTTTCTTACCTGAAGCTGAAAAAAATAATAAGGCAGATATATCAGCTCCAGCTTCTGGGGAAAGGTTTTTTTCCAGCGAAAAAATCTTCCCCGCAAAGTAAGAAGCTCAAAAGCTTCTTTAGCATCTATCAACGGCTGGTAAGCATTCATTTTCCCGGGGAAAATCTTATGCCTGGCTTGGCTTTCAACTGAATCGCTTTTGCTCCAATATATTTATACCGGCACCGGTATCTGCTCCAGGATTTCTAAAATGACTATTTCCGTCTGCTCAATTTTCTTTTCTGGCTGTGAGAAATCCTGCCCGGGAATCAGCCGATGACGGAGCACCGGCACCGCCAGAGTTTTTATATCATCCGGCACCACATAATCCCGCTCCTGTAGAACTGCCCGGGCTTTGGCAGAATCCTTTAAAGCCAGCCCGGCTCTGGGGCTGGCACCGAGCTGAAGTGCTGAATGCTCCCGGGTCGCCTGAACAATCTGCAGGATATATTCCAGAAGGCTGGTATCTATTTTTACCTGCTCGGTTCTTTGCTGGAGTTCTAAAAGCTCCTCCCGGCTCAGCAGAGGAGAAAGATGATTTAAATTAGGCACATAGCTTTTGGTTTTTAAAATTTCCAGCTCACTTTCCTTTTCCGGGTAGCCGAGCTGAAAGCTGAGCAAAAACCGGTCTAGCTGGGAATCAGGCAGAGGATAGGTGCCGTGATGCTCCAGAGGATTTTGGGTGGCAATGACAAAAAATGGCTCGGGCAGGTGATAGGTTTTTCCTTCCAGGCTTATCTGTCTTTCCTGCATTGCCTCCAAAAGTGCGCTCTGGGTGCGGGGAGATGCCCGGTTAATTTCATCTGCCAGAACCAGAGAATGAAAAATCGGACCGGGCTGAAATTCAAACCGCTCCTGGCTCGGACGATAAATAGCCACTCCCAGAATATCACTGGGAAGCAGGTCCGAGGTGAACTGAATTCTCTGAAAATCCAGCTCCAGAAGACGAGCCAACCCCTGCGCCAGAGTGGTCTTACCAATTCCCGGAATATCCTCAATTAAAATATGCCCCCGGGCAAGCAGAGCTACCAGACAGAGCCGAACCGCCTCTGGCTTGCCCAAAAGCACCTGATTTAATTTTTTCTCAAGCAGAGCCAGTTTGCTCATCTTTTCGCTCCCCGATTTCCTCATCCATCATCTCCAGCACCTGGGCACTGGTCAGATATTCGCCCTTCTCAATCATCCGTCTTCTCCAGCGGGATTCCTTCCTTACCTCTCCCAGGGTCCGACGCCAGCGATTATGCACCCAGAACCATTGCTCCGGATGCTCCCGAATGGTTCGCTCCACCTCCTTGACAATCAGCTGGGTCACCTCCTGAATATCCTTCTCCTTATCTCCGCTGTAAGGGAAGTCCAGAGGCTTTCGGAAAATAGCGTGAAAATATCCCGGCTTCTTGCGGATAATCCAGAAGGGAAACATCGGGATGCGGTGCTTCCAGGCAAGGTAGCCAGGCACCACATGGCTCCAGGCAGGAAGACCAAAAAAATCCACCTGAATTCCCTGCTTCCTCCGGGATTCCTGGTCCATATAAAATCCCACCAGTTTTCCTTCCAAAATCATTTTTTCAATCAATTTTCCGGTGCCCCGGGTATTTATCATCACCCCGTTATATTTTGCTACCAGATTCCGGAGAAAGCGGTCAATGTAGGGATTTCGCTGAGGACGAATCACCACTCCTCCCTGAATCCCAAACCTCTGAGGAACCATCGCAATTATCATCCATCCGCCCATATGTCCGCCAAAAACAAAAAACGCCTGCTTTTTCCGGATGCATTCATCTATCATCTCATCGCCTTCAAAGGTAAAATGCTCTTTCCAGTTTTTACAGATCCGGTCCATAAACATCAATTCTCCAGCAGTATAAGCCGCATTGATAAACGCCTGCCGACAGATTCTCCTCCGCTCCTCCTCGCTCTTTTCTTTGCCAAAAGCTATCTCCAGATTCCGAAGAGCAATCTTTCTTCTTCCCCGCAAAAGAAAATAAATCAGATTACCCATCAGCCAGAAAAAGGCAAAAGTAGGACGCATCGGCAGAATCTTTCCCAGAGCAAAATACCCCCGGGCAAGTAAATATACCAGATAGTTAATTACCTTGAGCATCTTTCCCCTCCCGGCTTAAACAGGAAAGCAGAAATTCCAAAAGCTCTTCCTCCTCTCCGAAGAAGTCCAGCTGGGTCTCCAGAGTTTTTAAAGGAAGTGCGGGCTCAAATCCTTCCAGCCGAACCGCATCCTTTTCTGTGGTCAGGAGAATTTCTGCTCCCTTTTCCTTTGCCTGTTTTTCCATCTGGCGAAGTTCCTCTGGTTTATAAAAATGATGGTCAGAAAAGCTCCAGCTCCCAACCAGATTTATTTTAACCCTTTGAGCCAGCTGAAAAAAGTCCTGTGGGTCAGCAATCCCGGCAAAGGCAAAAGCTCTTTTTCCTGCAAGCTCCTCTGAATTTTTTACCTGATAACGGAATTTAAAAATCTTTGCCCGGGAATGAAAATCCTTCAAAAGAGCTATCCAGTCCGGCTCAAGCTCCTCAGCCCGGCTTAAAATCAAAACCTCCGCTCGCCTGAGCTCAGAGACCGGCTCCCGTAATCTTCCCCGGGGAAAAAGCTTTTCTTCAAAAATGCTTCTTCGCCCGTCAATTAAAACCAGGTCCAAATCCCGCTTCAGGCAAAGGTGCTGGAAGCCATCATCCAGAATCAAAAGCTCTGCTCCCAGCTCCTCGGCTTTTTTCCCCGCTTCCACCCGATTCTTTCCCACCAGCACCGGCACCTTTTTTAATTTTTGAAAAATCAAAAGCGCTTCATCTCCCACCAGAGCCGAACAAGATTTAGAGCCGGGCGTTAAAGCCGTCAGGCTTTTTTGCCCCTTACCGCCATATCCCCGAATGCTTACCGCGGGCATCAAGCCCAACCCGGAAAATTTCTCTGCCAGCCAGATAACCAGAGGAGTTTTACCGGTTCCACCTAAGGTAAGATTTCCAACAGAAATAACCGGAATCTCCAGCTTCTCAGAAGAAAAAAATCCTTTTTGATACGCCCGGAGCCGGGCTTTTACTCCCAGCCAGTAAATTCCGCTCAGCGCCCAGAAGGGAGCCCTTGCCAGCTCCCCCCAGAAACCGGGCTTTTGAGCAAAGAGCCAATCTTCCCATCTGGGCATCAGCTTTAAGGATTTTCCGGGTTAGCCAGGGCTTTTTCCGGCTCCTGGTCTAAAAGGAACTGCATTTCATAAAGCTTGCGATAAAGCCCGGAGCAGGCAATCAATTCCTCGTGGGTTCCCTGTTCCACAATCTCTCCATCGCTGATGACAATGATTTTATCTGCATTTCTGATGGTGCTTAACCGGTGGGCAATGGCAATGGTGGTGCGGTTTTTCATTAAATTATCCAGGGCTTTTTGCACCTCTCTTTCTGCCTCGGTATCCAGAGAGCTGGTAGCTTCATCCAGAAGGAGGATGGGAGGATTTTTAATTAAAGCCCGGGCAATGGCAATCCTCTGTCTTTCCCCGCCCGAGAGCCGAACCCCCCGCTCGCCTATAATTGTATCATACCCCCTGGGAAGCTTCATAATAAAATCGTGGGCATTAGCAGCTTTGGCTGCTTCTATTACCTCCTGGCGGGTCTTTTCCGGAGAGCCGTATTTGATATTATTCTCCACCGTGTCATTAAAAAGAAAGGTCTCCTGGGTAACAATCCCGATTTGTTTCCGCAGGCTCCTTATCTTTACCTTCCGGATATCTATCCCGTCTATGGTAATTCTTCCTTTGCTCACCTCATAAAATCTGGGAAGAAGATTTATCACGGTGGTTTTCCCGGCACCGCTGGGACCAACCAGTGCCACCAATTTTCCCTTTCTTGCTACCAGATTAAAATTCTTCAAAACCCACTCATCCTCATATTTAAAGTAAACATTCTCATAGCGAATCTCTTTTTCAAAGGGAGGAAGCTCTATGGCATCCGGAGCTTCTTTGACTGTGGCTTCTTTTTCCAAAGTCTCTATTACCCGTTCCACTGAACCGTAAGCGGTCTGGATTTTTCCCTGAATTTTTGCCAGCTGGCGCAGGGGAACAATCATCAGTCCTAAAGAGGTGAAAAATGCCATAAAATTATCCTGAGCAAATTTCCCCTCAATTGCCCATCTGCAGGCAAGCCCGAAAACAAATGCCACTCCTAAAATCGCAATCAGATTGCTCACCGGTCCCTGAAGCGCCTGAGCCCGGGCATATTTAAATTGAATCCGGAGCATCTTTTTCATCTTTTTCCAGTAGCGGTTTACCTCTTCATCCTCCTGGGCAAAAGCTTTTACCACCATAGCCCCGGAATAGGTCTCTTTCATATGAACATTGATCACTGCCGCTTGTGCCAGCCCCTTTTTGGTATATTTTTTCATCTGGGCACCAATCTGGGTGACCAGGATTCCCACCACCGGAAAGGTAACAAAAGTAATCAGGCTTAATTTCGGTTGCATAGAGATGCAAATCCCTGCCAGGGCAATAAATTTAATCAGGTGTTTTCCCAGGTCAATAATCAAAGGCACGGTGCTTTGCATATTGGAGACATCCCGCACGGTTCGGGACATCATCTCGCCGGTATCCATCCGGTCAAAATGGTCCAGGCTCAGATGAATAAAATGGTTATAAACTGCCACCTGAAGGTCCTGCACCACTTTCAGGCTTAATTTCTGGCGATTATAATCATAAAGGAAATTGGTCCCTTCCCGAACCAGAAACAGAAAAATCAAGGAGAAGGGAGCGATCATTGCCATCATCAAGTTTTTTTCCTCAAAGATAAACTTAAAGAAAAGTTTCACCGAAACCGCTAAACTCGGCTCAAAAACATTAGCAAAGAAGGCGAGAACAATTACTCCGATTAAATGAAGCCGATAGGGGCGGAAATAAGGAAACACATAACTTAAAGCCCGCTTTGCCCGGGCAAGCCCCCTTAACTGAGAAAAGCTTTTTTCAGTTTGATTCATCTTTTTGAGAGAAGAATTTTTCCAGGCTCCGGGAAATCTCTTTATGCACCATCAATGCTACCTCTAAAGCCCTTCTTCCATCCTCTCCGCTCACCGGCGGTTCGGTCCGATTTCTCACTGATTCCAGAAAAGCCAGTAATTCTGCCCGAAGGGCATCTTCCCGGCTGAGCGGGATATTTTTTATTTTAATCCGGCTCATCGGGTCTTCATTTTCTTCCTTGCCCAGGGTAAAAATTGCCATCTGCTGATTCTGGTAGTCCAGAGAAATATAATTCTCCGGCTGAAAAATCCGAATTTTACGCATCCCCCCGCCTAAACTGACCCGGCTGGCAGTAAGATTTGCCACCGTGCCATTTTTAAATTCCAGCCGGGCATTGGCAATATCCAGTTTATCACTTAAAACTGCGATTCCCATAGCGCTCACTCGCTCCAGCGGTGCCTTCACCAAACTTAAAATAATATCCAGGTCGTGAATCATCAAATCCCGAACCACATCTATCTCTTTTGCCCGCTCCTGAAAGGGACCGAGTCGGTGCACCTCAATAAATGCTGGACGGGTAAGTGCTTCTGCTAAAGCTCTCACCGCCGGATTAAATCTCTCCAGGTGCCCGACCATAAAAATCCGGTTTTTTTTGTCGGCAAGTTCTATCAGCTCATCTGCTTCTTCCAGGGTCATAGTAATCGGCTTTTCTAAAAGGATGTCCTTTTCCATTAAAAGTGCGGTTTTCGCCACTGAGTAATGAGCCGGGGTGGGAACCACAATGCTCACCGCATCTATTTTTTCTAAAAGCTCTTGGTTATCAGAAAAAACCTGACAGCCAGCTTCCTCGCCTACCCCCCGGGCTCGCTCCGGAATAATATCTGAAACCCCGACCAGCTGGGCGGATTCAATCTCTTTCCAGCGCAGAGCATGGAATCTTCCCAGATACCCGACGCCAATTACCCCAACTTTTATGGGCTTATCCTCCGCCATCCCTGACCCCGATAATAACAATTCCGTTCTCATCTGCCAGCCGGAGCATCTCTCCCCGCTCCACAATTAAACATCGCTCTGCCTCCACTGCCAGCACCCGAGCCCGGGCTTGAATCATTGATTGAACCGTGCTCTTCCCTACCACCGGCAGGTCAAAGCGGGGGCTCTGCCCGGGTCTTAAAACCTTGACAATCACTGCCCCAGCAGTGAACTGCCCGGCACGAAGAATGGTTAAATCCGTGCCCTCAATTGCTTCCACGGCTAAAACCGCCTGGTTTAAAACCGCAACCGTCTGACCAATCCCCAGCCTGCCAATCTCCTTTGCCAGACGAAAGCCAAATTTAATATCCTGTTCTTCTTTTGGCTCGGGCTGATGAGCTCCCATCACTCCTGAAGGAGCCAGCCAGTCCTTGATAAAATCCAGGGTGCTGAAAACTCTATAGCCCCTTCGTTCAAATTCCTCTATAACCGCATTCATTATGGTATCATCCTGCAGGTCTGGAAGCTGGGAGAGAATCGCTTTTGCCAGCTGGTCAATTTCTGTATCAGGCTCATAAAGCCATTTTTTTTCAAATTTACCAGCAAAAATTATGTTTTTAGTTCCTTTTTCCTCCAGTAGCTTTAAAAGTTGAGCCAGTCGGACAAACTTAAAAACCTGAAGCTCCTCAACATACCTTTCCAGCCCGGGCTCCAGTTTATTTTCCGGGGTAAATGCCAGAAGCTCATAGCCTTTTTGGCTGAGAGCCTCAGCCAGATATAAAGGAAGCCGACCCGCCCCGCAAATCAGCCCCAGCTTTCTTTCTGGCTTTTCCCCCATTACCGACGAATTACTCCCCGGGTGCCAGACCGATAAAAATCTATAATCTCCCGCACCTCGGGAACCTCACCCAGTTCCTGCTCCAGCTGAGCCAGAGCATCCTTCAGCAAAACCCCGGGCTGGGAAATAATCCGATAAGCCCGGCGAATCGCTCTAATTACCTCCTCTGCCATTCCCATCCGCTTGAGACCAATCCGATTTAACCCCACAAATCTTGCCCGCTCTCCACCTACCACGCTGTAAGGCGGGACATCCAGGCTCACTCCACTAAGGGCGGCCACCATTGCTCCCTTACCCACCCGGCAGTGCTGATGCACCCCGGCAAGACCGCCGAACACCGCATAATCATCAATCTGGCAGTGCCCCGCGATCTGAACATAATTGGCAATGGTCAGATTATTCCCCAGCTTACAATCGTGAGCAATATGCACCCCAACCATTATAAAATTACCGCTCCCCACCCGGGTAATCCCTGTCAAGGCAGTGCCCCGATGAATGGTGACGAACTCCCGAATCAGATTCTCATCTCCAATTTCTAAACCGGTTTCTTCTCCCTGATATTCCCGGTGCTGAGGAGCCCCGCCAATGTGAACATAAGCTCCGATACGGTTATCTTTTCCAATGCGTGCCGGTCCCTGAATATAACTGTAAGGACCAACTTCGGTGCCCGGTCCCAGCTCTACTTTCCCCTCAATGATGGCATAAGCTCCAATTCTCACCCCTTCTCCCAGCTCTGCCCGGGAGTCAACCAGAGCGGTGGGATGAATCTGGCTCATTTTTTCAGATTGTATTCCTTGATTAGTTTATCGGTCAGGTCCAGGGAAGGGTCAGCATAAAGAATCAAACCCACTCCGGAGCTATCAAAAATCACCGCATATTTTTCTTTCTTGCCAATCTCTTCAATGAGCTGAACCAGGTCATTTATCACGGGCTGAAGCTGTTC
>CAZKMM010000117.1:0-8109 GCA_964553915.1 uncultured bacterium | reverse complement strand
CTTTTATCTCCCAGCTTCCAAGGCAAAATCCTTCCCATCATATAAGCCGGATAAAAAATACTCCCCCGCTTCATCAAATAAATTTTATAGTTAATTGGGATGAAATACCAAATTTAATCTCATTTAGGAAAAATTTGACAGAGAAAAGCACGGGTGATAGGCTAAAAACAATCGGAAGCTGGAGGAGAAAATGAAAAGTGGCTTAAAACTTTTTGGATTATTTATTTTTTTATTCCTGCTTGCAAATTGCTCCCGCAAGCCAGAAACTTCCTGCCAGGTCGGGGATAATATCCCGGAGCAGGTTTGGAATCAGGCAATTCCTCTGGCAGAACAGATAATGATGGGCATAGAAGAGGGAAAATTTGATGAAATTTATCAACTGGCTGGTGAGAGGATGAAAAAAGCCCAGACCAAAGAACAGTTCAAAACTATTATGAAAGGGATGTTACAGAATTTTTCTCCTTTAGAATATTCCCGGCTGGGAGAGGCATATTATTTGACCAATAAGGCGAAGAGAGAAACAAGGGTGGTGAATGTTGCCTGTGATTTAACAGGAAAAGGCACCCTGGATGTATATCAGGTTCCTGCCAACTCCGAGGTGTTTTCAGCGATTTATTATTCTAAATCCGGTGAGGAGACGGTCCAGACCCTGATTGAACTGATTAAGGAAAAAGATGGCTGGAGGCTAATTTCTGTTTCCATCACTCCCCGCACTCTGCGAAAAAGAACCGTGGATTATTATGTAAGAGAAGCCCGCAAGGAGCGGGAGAAGGGAAGGCTTCGTCTGGCTTTGCTTTATTATCAGATTGCTTATTTACTTTCTAATTTAAGTCCCAATATAGATGAATTTGTTGCTCGCAGTGTTTCAGATGAGATGGGTCAGGTAAAGACCGATTATTTTCCGATGGGTCAACCTGAGGTCTGGAAGGTTGATGATACCCGATTTCGGGTTTTAGAGGTGGTGGTATTTTTTGCTCAGGGTGAGCCATGGGTAAAGGTAATCTGGCAGACAGAATCTTTGGATGATACCAAGAAGTTGGAGGAGCTTTCTCAGAAGCTTTTGGATTTTGTTTTTGCCAATTTTCCCGAGTATCAGGATTTTTTTGTTGGGGTAGTGGTAGAAGCTTTTAGCGAGAATCCGATATATGCCAAGCAGTCATACCGGCAGTTCCGCCGATTTTCTTCGCAGAAGTAGGGTAAAAACTGATTTAGGTGTGGGGGAGATGAAGCATTTAATGTCCGAGGCGGTGCGTCGGCGGTATCAAAAAGGGGAAGGGGATGAGGAGCTCAGTCCCTTGGTTCGGGCGGATGCTCAGGGAAAGCCGATTTACCGAATTCAGCCGGGTGAGGTAGTAATTTTTTACGACCTTCGGGGAGAGCGGGAGGTGGAGCTGAGCCGGGCTTTGACCGAACCGGATTTTCCTTATTTCCCTACCGCAGGACCGGTTCAGCTTTATACAATGATTGAATATCATCCTTCCCTTAATGCCAGGGTAGCTTTTCCCCCGGAGGAAAGGCTGAAAAATACCCTCTGTGAGGTTCTAAGCTCTGCCGGGATTTCTATTCTCAAAATCAGTGAGTCAGAAAAGGCGATTCATCTGGGATATTTTTTGAATGGAAAGCGGGTGGAGCCATTTCCTGGTGAGGAGCGGGTGGTGATTCCTTCGCCCCAGGTAGATGATTATTCAAAGGTGCCGGAGCTGAGTGCCCAACAGGTAGCTGAAAAGTCCCTGGAGCTTATTTCCAACCCGGCATATAAATTTATTGTGATAAATTTTGCCAATGTGGATGTGGTCGGGCATCTGGAAAATGAATCCGCAATTTTAAAAGCAGTGGAAGTGGTTGACCAGCAGATGGCAAGAGTGGTGGAAAAGGCACTTTCTCTGGGCATCACCTGTCTGATTACCGCGGACCACGGGACCGTGGAAAAATGGCTTTATCCGGATGGTGCCATAGATACCGGTCATACCTCCAGTCCGGTGCCCTTGATTCTGGCAGATGCCCGGCTGAAAGGAAAAAAGCTTTCTCTTCCTGAAGGGGAGCTGATTGACCTGGCACCAACCATCCTTTCTTTGTTCAATCTTCCCCTGCCCCGGGAAATGAGCGGAAAAAACCTGTTAAAAGATTTTCCCCTCCGCTCCGAGCGGGTTTTACTTTTAATTCTGGACGGCTGGGGTTGGAGGGAAGAGGAATACGGGAATTTGATTCTCAAGGCAAATACCAGCAATTTTGACCGGCTCTGGCAGGATTTCCCTCATACCATTTTAAAAGCCTCGGGTTTGAGCGTGGGAATGCCCGAGGGCACAGTGGGAAATTCTGAAGCCGGACATCTTCATATTGGTGCGGGCAGGAAGATTTATTCGGACCGGCTCCGGATCGACCTGGCAATTGAAAAGGGAGATTTTTTCAAGAACCCGGTTTTTTTAGAGGCAATTCAGCTTTCCCGGGAAAAAAAGCTTCCACTTCATCTCCTCGGGATTGTTAGTTTTTACAGCTCGCACGGGAGTCTGGAGCATCTTTTCGCGCTTTTGGATTTATCCAGGAAAGAAGAGCTGGAGCAGGTTTATCTTCATTGTCTTTTGGGGCGGAGAGGGGAGCGACCGGAAAGCGGAGCTTATTACATTGCTCAGCTGGAGGATTACTGCTCCCGGCTGGGTCTGGGCAGGGTTGCCACAGTAATGGGCAGGTTCTGGGCACTGGATAGAGAGGAGAGATGGGAGAGGGTGGAGCGTGCCTATCGGGCTCTGGTTTTCGGAGATGGGATTCTGGTCAAGCCTTGAAGAAATAAACCTTTTTCTGGAAATAGTCCATCTAAATAAAGAGGTTAACTTTTTATTCCCTGCTTGACATTTAGGGCAGGGAGAAGTATTTTGGAAAAAAACAAAGGAGAGAGAAATTGGCAAACCCGCCGAAGAAATTATTTTGTCCAAGCTGTGGTGAAGATGTGGAATATTTTGTAATGGTTTCTGAGGGAGAGGAGATTGCTCATTGTGCTAACTGCGGGCTGATTCTTCGCACCGAGGAAGAGGCAAAGGCTCAAAAGATTCGCCCTTTACAATATGTGATTGCTGCGGAAGATAGCCCCCTGCTTTTAAAGACCATCAGCAAGATGATGCAGGAGCGAGGAATTGCCAAGCAGGTAGAGTCCTGCAAGAACGGAGAAGAATTTATTACCAAGGTCACGGAGCGAATTAAAACTAACCAGCCGGTAAGCCTGGCAATACTGGATGTGGCAATGCCAATTTTAAACGGAATTAATGCTGCGGTAATTTTTCGGGCGGTTGAGCGGGGTTTTGACCGCAGGAGGCTGACCCCGATTCTCTTTTTTACCGCTTATAAATGCGATGATACTTTTAAGAAAGTTTTAAAATATACCGCTCCTGCAAAATATATCAATAAAGGGACCGGTTCCAGTCCGGAGCAATTTGCCGACCGTTTATATCAGGTAGTTTATCAGCTTTTAGCAGAGCAATAGATTTGATTTTTTAGAAATGGGCGAGGAAAAAGCGAGGGAAATTCTTTCTGGCTTGGGAGAGAGAGTAGGGGTTCGCCAGAAGCAATTAGAGGCGCTTTTAGCTGAGGATAAACCCGGTCTTGCCCGTCTTTTAGAAAAAGAAGCAGAACTTACCGCTAATCAGGAGGAGCGGGAGTGGCTTTTTTTAAAAGCAGGTGAGTTCTGGCTGGAGACAGGGGAGCGGGAAGAGGCAAAGAGGCTTTTTTCCCGGATTGAGCCGGATTCAAAATGGCGTTATTTATCGCTCAGTTTATTGCGGATTCAGGCATTTACCGAGCGGGATTTTAGTGCCTTAGCGCAGATATATCAGGAGCTGGCAGAGGTTTCTTCTTTTGAAGAGGCGCGGGCTTATAAGCTTCTCCGGGCACGGCTTTTAGCCTTTTCTCTGGGAGAGCCAGCAAAGTCAGAGGAACTTTTAGCTGAGATTTTAAAGGAATCTCCGGATTATCTTCCCGGGCTTTTAACCCGGGCGCAGATTTATCTGGAAGCAGGTAACTGGAAGGGGCTGGCAGAAGCCTATCAGGCACTTTTTCAACTGGCAGAAGCTAAAAATCAGCTGGAGATGTCGCAGGCTTATGCCTTCCGCTGCGCCAATTTAATGGAGAGTAGGATTGGCTCTCCGCTTTCTGCGCTGGACTGGTATTTGAAAATTTCTGACTCTCCCCGGTCAATTTATTCCCTTCCTGCGGTGATAGAGATTTTAGAATCGCTCCGCCAGGAAAAAGAATTAAAGCAGGCGCTGGAGAGGTTTCTGGAAGAGCTTGACCCTGGGGAGAAGTGGTTTCGGGCGCTTTTGCTTTTCAAGTTGAGCAGATTTTACCAGCAGAGCCAGGAACCGGAAAAAGAGCTGGAGCTGATTTTGCAGGTGGTGGAGCTGGACCCGGAAAATCTTTTTGCCTGGTGGAGGCTGGAGAGTTTAGCCCGGGAGAGTCAGAATTTAAAGCTTCTGGCTCGGTCGCTGGAGGCAATTTCTCAGCTCATTCCTGACCCGGAGCTGAAATTTGCTTATCTGGTGGAGCTGGCAGAGATTTATTTAAACTTTTTGGAAGATTTTTCTTCCTGCCAGGTGGCGCTGGAGAGAGCAGAGGAGCTTAAACCCGAGCATCTGAGCCTGCTCAGAATCCGCCAGAGCCTGGCGTTCAGGCAAAGAAACTGGCAGGAGCTGATTAAGGGACTGGAGCAAGAACTTCTGCTGACTCAGGACCCTAAAGAGCTTCAAGCTCTTTTAATTTTAAAAGCCGAGGCAGAGCTTTATGGAGAGAATGATTTAGAAGCCTCTTCTAAAGATTATCTTCAAGCTCTGGAAGTAGCACCGAGCCAGTTTCCGGTGTTAAGAAGCCTGGAGCAGATTTTACTGGCTCGGGGAGATTATGAGGCTTATTTAAAGATAAACCTGGCAATAGAAAATCTGGTTACTCCCAAAGAGAACCGAGTTTATTATGCCTGGAGAAGGGCGATTATCTCTGAGCTGGGCTTAGCCAGGACCGAGCTGGCGGTAAGTGCCTGGAGGGATTTAATAGAGCAGGAGCCGGAATTTCTTTTCCCATATCTTTGTCTGTGGCGGACTTTGAGGGAAAAGCGTGCTCGGGAGAACTATCTAAAAGCCCAGGAGCGGGTTTTATCTCTGGCTGGTTCCAGTTTGATTTACCCATTTCTTTTATTTCTGGGAGCCTGGGAGCTGGAAAAACTTTTTCAGGAGACCGAAAGCTCAGAATCTCTCTGGGGGGAATTATTAAGTGCGGAGAGCAGGGATTTAATTCTTCAAGATGCCCGGCGCTGGCTTTTTTATCGGGCAAAGCGCTGGCAGGAATTGAAAGCGGTCTGGGCAGAATTTATGGAGCGGGTTTCCAGCCCGGTTTTAAGTTCAGTGCTTTTAGCTCGCCAGGGATTTTATTCTGAGAGTTTTCTGGGAGCGCCCCGTGATGCCCGGCTGGAATATGAACGGGCGCTGGAGCAGACCTCCAGCGAATTAATTTATCTGGCTCTTTTGGAGATTTCCTTTTTCCAGTCTGACTGGGAGAGTGCTCTGGCTCTAATTCGGGAGCTGGCACGGAATTTTGCCTCTGAGCTGAAGGCAGGATATTTCTGGCAGGCAGGAAGGATTGGCTGGGAAAAAGGCTTGGAACAAAAAGAGGCGATAAATTCGGAACTGGCTGAAGCCCATCAGTTGAATCCGGACCCGGTTTATTTATTCAGCCTTCTGGAATACTACGGTTGGGGGGGAGATAAAGATAAATTAGCTGAGCTTCTTGAGGTATCATTAAGTCTGGTTTCTGAGGGGCAGGCTCTGGTGCGGGAGCTGGAATATGTCCGGTTTCTTTTCCGGGAGCTGGGGGAAAAGGAGCGGGCACTGGAGGAATACTTACGGTTAAGCAGTGCTTATTCAGATTCTATAGCAGTGGTTCGGGAGCTGGAGCTGATTGGTCTGGAGCTTTCTCACTGGAAAGTTTTGGCAGATGCTTTAAGCAAAGAGATTTCTCTTCAGACCGACCCGGAGCTTTTAACCTTTCTCCACCACCAACTGGCAGAAGTTTATGAAAAAAAACTGGGAGAGCCGGAACGGACGATTTCCACCCTTCGGGCACTGATGAATCTTCGTCCGGATTGGCTTTATGGGCTGGAGGAATTGCATCGGCTTTATCAGGCACAAGGAAGCTGGGAGGAGCTGGTTTCGGTCATCAATCGTGAGATTGGTTTGATCAAGGAGCGGGAGCGTCGGATTCAGCTATATCTGGAATCTGCCCGGATTTATCAGGAAAAGTTAAACCAGTCTGAGCTTGCGATTGAATCTTTACTTGGGGCTCATTCTTTGGAGCCGGAAAATCTTGAAATCCTGAATGCCCTGGAGAGGCTATATCAGAAGCTGGAGCGCTGGCAGGAGCTGGTGGGTGTGGTGGAGAAGAAAATTTCCCTGGTCTCCGATGCGAGTGAAAAAGCCCGGCTTTTTGCCTATGCGGGTGAGATTTATGAGCAAAAACTTCGCCAGATAGAAAAGGCGGTCAGCGCTTATGAAGAGGCAGAGAAGCTGGTGGAGATGGATGAGCAGGTGCTGAGGGCATTGGAAAGACTCTACCCGGAGCTGGAAGCCTATCAGAAGCTGATCCCGGTTTTAGAAAAGCTGGTTAAAATCTCCGGGGATAAAACCGAGCAGGTTTCTCTGCTCAATCGGGTCGGCAAGATTTATCAGGAGAAGCTGGGAGAGACAGAGCGAGCAATAGAAGCCCATCTTCGGGCGCTGGAGCTGGAGCCAGCTAATGAGCCAGCTCTTCGGGCTTTAATTTCCCTATATCAGGCAAAGGGCGAGCCAGAGGAGCAGGTTAAGTATCTGGTTCAGCTGGCAGGAGCCAAGACAGGGACTTCGCCCCAGGAAAGCTATGAGCTTTATTTACAGGCAGGAGAGATATATGAGAAGGAGCTGGGGGATGATGATTCTGCTCTCCGGCTCTATGAGCAGGCACATCAGCTTTATCCTTCGGACTTACGGGCACTGGATTTAGCAGAGGGGATATACCAAAGACACCAGGACTGGGCGGGTCTGATTAAGATTCTGGAAAGAAAAGCAGAATTAAGTGAAAGCCCCCAGGAACAAAAGGAGCTTTATACCCGGATAGGTGCTCTTTATCAGGAGAAGCTGGGAGATGAGTCTCGGGCAGAGAATTATTATGCCCGGGCGGTAGTTATAGATTCAGAATATCTCCCTGCGCTAAAGCCTCTGGCAGAGATTTATTATGCTCATCAGCGCTGGGAAGAAGCGGAGAAGCTATATCAAATCTGGAGCAAATATCTTGACCAGGAAGAAACTCTCCGCCGGGCAGAGATTTTATATCATTTTGGACAGGTAGAGGAAAAGCTGGACAAAATAGATAGGGCGCTGGAATACTATCAGGCTTCCTGCCAGCTCAAGCCTCATTATTTGGAGCCTCTGGAGAGATTGTTTGAGCTATATCTGGAGCGGGAGGACAAGGTCTCAGCAGAGAGTTTTGGCAGAGAGCTGGTTCTTGCCCTGGAGGAAGTGGGGGATAAAAAGCGGTTATTTGACCGGCTTCATAAAATGGGGGAGCTGGAAGCAGAGCTGGGCAAGACCGAGCCGGCAGTGGATTATCTGGAGCGGGCTTTAAATCTCAGGCCGGACCATTATCCCTCGCTTCGGCTTCTGGTGAATTTGTATCAGAAGCAGGAGAACTGGACAAAGGCTCTTTCCAGCTATGACCGACTGGTTCGGAGCAGTAAAGACCCCGGGTTGATCGCTCAGGGATTAGTGGAAAAAGGAGAGATTTTAGATAAAAAGCTCAATCAATTAGAGAGTGCGGTTGCCCATTATAAGAAAGCAGTGGAGGTTAAGCCGGATTATCTTCTGGGCTGGCGGAGGCTGGGCGAGGCTCTGGTTCAGGCACAGAAATGGCGGGAGGCAGAGACCGCTTATCAAAAGATTGTGGAACTGGAGCCTTCTGCAGAGAAAAAGATTGAGGATTATTATCAGCTGGGGTTGATTTATCGGGATGGGTTCGGGGATTTAGAAAGAGCGCGCCAGTCTTTTGAAACCGTTCTTAATCTGAATAAAACCCATCTTCCTTCAATTGAAGCAATTTTAAGCC
>CAZKMM010000116.1:3604-8244 GCA_964553915.1 uncultured bacterium | reverse complement strand
TCCCCGGTTGGTGAGTTTTAGCTGGGGGATGACCGGTAAGGCAAGGAAGGAAAGGGTCATAAAGATGTTATCCAGCGGGCTTCCCAGCTTCTGGGCAAACTCTTTTACTCTGCGATAACTCTCTGCCACTTGCTCCGCATTCCTCAGGCTCATCAATCCTGCTATCTCCAGAGGATGGAAAACCGGCTCCCCTTCTCCCACCGCAATCATTCCTCCGCCGGTTCGGGCAAGCTGATTCACCGCTTCTGCCATTGCCTGCTCATCAACCCCGGCAACAATGATATTATGCGAATCATGAGCCACAGTGCTGGCTACCGCTCCTTTTTTCAAGCCCAGCCCCTGAACCAGACCAACCGCATATTTGCCAGTTGCCTTATGCCTCTCTATTACCGCAATTTTGGCAATATCTTCTTTAGGATTGGCAACCAATTCTCCATTTTGAGGAGAAATCTCTTTAATAAGCTTTTCAGTTAAAAGACTGTTAGGAATTACCCCGATGATGTTAACCTTTACCTTCTCGGCGTCAGAGACTTTAATTTTAAAATCTTCTGGTTTAAATTCTCTTCCCGGATTCACTGTATTAAAGAGCAGAGAAAAATCATAATCCGGCATTGATTTAATAAGCTTTCCTTCCCTCACTACAGGCTCTCCCCTCACTATCACTAACTCTGTTTCCAGGCTCTCCAGGTCTTTGAAGACTACCAGATTTGCCCGAGCCCCCGGCTCCAGCCTTCCCATTGCGGGTTCGCCCACCAGCTTAAAGAATCTTTCAAAATATCTTCCGGGATTAAAGCTGGCAAGCTGAAATGCCAAAATTGTTGCCTGCTCCGAATTAAGCGAAGAATTCTCCATTATAATTTCCCGGGCTCTGCGAACCGCACGGTTAATATGCCCATCTTTTAACAGCTCAAAAGCTTCAAGGTCATCAGAGCAGAGCATAAATCTATCCAGCGGGTCTCTATTCTCAATCAGCCCGGGAAGAATATTATTCAGGTCTTTACTGGCACTGCCATAGCGAAGAGCAACAAACATTCCTTTTTCTGCCTTTTCTTTTGCTTCCTCATAGCTGGTGGACTCGTGGTCGGACATTATCCGCACCACTCCATCATTTTTCCCATTTGTAATATAGCTAACAAGAGCCTCTCCGCTTAATCCCGGACAGTGCCCATCTACAATTTTTCCTTTTCCAAAGACCAATTCCACTTTTTCCCGGGCATCGCCTAATCCGTGAATAATACCGGGAAAATTCATCATCTCTGCCAGCCCATAAGCCCGGGAATGGTCAATTAACTCCTTGATGTCTTCCAGACTGACTTCTGCCCCGGCATCTTCCAGATGAGTGGCAGGAACACAGCTGGGAATCCCCACATACATATCAATTGGAAGCTTCTCTGCCAGTTCCAGAAAGACTCTAATCCCCTCTTTGCGAACATTAGCAACCTCGTGCGGGTCAACAAAAATTGCGGTGGTGCCGTGAAGCAAAGCCTGTCGGGAAAACTCTACTGGCGTAAGCATACTGCTTTCTATATGAAGATGGGCATCAATCAAACCCGGTGCCAGGTATTTTCCAGAAAGGTCAATAATTTCTTCTGGCTTTAAATTTCCCCTCTCTATCTCCCCGGGCGGAGCGATTTTCTTGAGCACCTGATTTTCAATCAAGAGGTCCGCAAGGTAAATCTGATTTTTGCCCGGGTCAATTACCTTTCCCCTGCTTAAAAGCAATTTTGCCATTACTAAACTCCTTATTTTGAGGATTTGAGATAATAATCTTCTTTAACAACAACAATAAAAGGAAGAAAGCGAAAATCCTCGCCTGCATCAATCCCGTATCCGGCAATCCATCGGTCAGGAATGGTAAATCCCACCCAGTCCAGCTTGAGATTTTCTCTTAAGGCTCTGACCTGCTCAGTGGGATTTTCCAATCTCTTTGCCACCAGAACACAGGTTTTTAAATCTCTAACCCCTGCCTCTTTTATCAACCAATCCTGAATTGCCTTTAAAGTAAATCCCTGGTCAACAATATCCTCTACCAAAAGCACCTCTTTGTCCTTTAAATCTGAAGGGGTGTAAATCAAATTTACTTTTCTACTCTCCTCTCCCTCGCCTTTGATTTCTACTCCATAGGTTCTGGCTTTGATGGACTGAGTGCGAATCTCGGGTCCTCCCGCATTATAAATTTCTCGCTCCAGTTCAGAAGCAAATACCCTGGCTCCTTCCAGGATAAAAACTAAATCAATTTTTTTTCTCCCCTGATAAAATTCTGTGAGCTCTTTTGCCAGTGCCTGAACTCGCTTTTGGAGCAGGGTCCGGGTAATCAGTACCCGGTCAATTCTATCCTTCATCTCCGGACGGATTTCTTCTCCGTTGCTTTCAGATACCCCTGCTCCTTCCAGAGGAACTTCTATGGTTTCATCATATCGGTTCACCACCTTCATTTTTTCTAGACCTCGGCAATTTTTTTCAAGGTTCTGACGGTATCTTCAAATTCTCGGATTATCCGCTGGATTAATTCCTGACAGGTGGGTTCATCATTGACCATTCCAATAACCTGCCCTGCCATTACCGAGCCCTCTTCCGCATCGCCATCAACAAATGCCAGCTTCATCTTGCCAGAGCCAAAAAGCGCCATCTCCATTTTTGATTTGCCGGTCTGCTCCATATGAAGAAACTGCTCTGCCATTTTGTTGCGGATGCACCGCACCGGAAGACCGGTAATATTCCCAGTGACCACAGTGTCCTCAGCTTTGGATTCTATGATTTTCTTTTTCACATTAGGATGGGCAGGGGATTCTTTGGTCACAATGAATCTGGTTCCCATCTGGATGCCCTCGGCACCAAGAGCAAAAGCGGATGCCATTCCTCTTCCATCTGCGATTCCTCCGGCTGCCACCAGAGGAATTTTGACTTTATCTCTTGCCTGAGGAATCAGTGCCATTGTGCTCATCTGCCCAACGTGTCCGCCTCCTTCACAGCCTGAGACAATCACACCATCTGCTCCATCTTTCTCCGCCCGCACCGCGGCTTCCACAGTCGGCACCACCGGAAAACTCATTACTCCGCCGGGTTTAAGAATTTCAATAATTTTTTTCGGATTGCCTGTGCCATAAGTAGCTACCAGCACCTTCTCTTCAATTAATACCTGAAGCACCTCTTTAATCATCGGATGAAGTGAGATAATATTCACTCCAAAGGGTTTATCGGTAAGCTCCCGCACCTTTCTTATCTCTGCTCGCATCTGCTCCGGGGTGAAAATGGTTCCGCCGATGATTCCCAGCCCGCCAGCATTGCTCACCGCTGCCACCAGAGGAGCAAAGCTCACCCAGGCCATTGCTCCCTGAAGGATGGGATACTCAATGCCGAAAATCTCGCAGACCCGGGTTTTGAGCACCTTTTCTCCTCCTAGTAGAGTATTGCCCAGAGCACCCCGGCACAAATAGCAGAACCAATTACTCCAGCCACATTCGGTCCCATTGCGTGGAGAAGAATAAAATTGCTCGGGTCTTCCTGATTGGCAACCATCTGAGCCACCCGAGCAGAATCCGGAACCGCGCTTACCCCGGCTGCTCCTACCAGAGGATTGATTTTCTCTTTACTTACTAAATTCATTAACTTGGCAAAAATTATCCCGCTGGCAGTAGAAAACATAAAGGCGAACATTCCTAAAACAAAAATCAAAAGAGATTTTAAATTTAAAAATCTCTCTGCTTGAGCACTGGCTCCAACCGAGATTCCAATTAAAATGGTGGTAATATCCACTAAAGCGGTTCGGGCGGAACGAGCCAGCCGGTCTGTAACTCCGCTCTCTCTGAGCAAATTTCCCACGCAGAGCATTCCCAGAAGCACCACTGCTCCAGGTGCAACTAAAGAACCGACCAGAAAAATAGCAATGGGAAAAATCACTCTCGCTGCCCTGCTCGGCTCTCTGGGAGGAGTCATTTTAATCTTTCGCTCCCGGGAGCTGGTAAGTAGTCGCATAATTGGAGGCTGAATTACCGGCACCAGAGCGATATAGGAATAAGCGGCAATGGTGATCGGAGCTAGAAGCTGGGGAGCAATCATTGAGGAAAGAAAAATACTGGTGGGTCCATCTGCTCCACCAATAATTCCAATTGCACCTGCCTCCTGAGGGGAAAAGCCAAGGAAAAGGGCTCCGATTAAAGTGGCAAAAATTCCAAACTGGGCAGAAGCTCCTAAAAGAAAAAGCCGGGGCTTGGAGAGGAGAGGAGAAAAATCTGTCATTGCCCCAATCCCCAGAAAAATCAAGGCAGGATAAACCCCTTTTAACAATCCCTGATATATCCAGTAAAAAGGACTGAGCGGATTATTAACATCTGCAAAAAATACCTCTTTACCTCCAATAATCACCGGGGGAATATTTCCGATTAATATCCCGAAACCAATCGGAACCAGAAGCAGGGGCTCATAGCGTTTTTTAACTGCCAGCCAGACTAAAACCAACCCCAGGGCAAGCATAACAATCTGCCCCAAGCTGAGATTAACCACCCCCAGCCAGGAGTTAAGCTCAAGCGCCCGGTTCATTCCTCTTTGACCTTTAAAATAATCAAAACCTGATGGAGCTTGACCGTCTCTCCCTGACGAACTTTCACTTCTTTAACAATCCCGGAAGTGCTGGAGACAAT
>CAZKMM010000116.1:0-3504 GCA_964553915.1 uncultured bacterium | reverse complement strand
TGCCCGGGCTCTGCTTCTACTTCTACTAAATATCTTTTGCCGTTAATCTCTAGGTCATATCTTTTCACTCTTCGCTCCTTGCTGAAATTTTCCAGCGAGAGGCAGGACGAATCCTTAAATTTAACCTTTGAGATGGAACCATCTGCTTTTCGCCAAGATACTTATCTATTGCCACAGTAATAACAGAAATCAGCTCCAAGGGTATTGTTTCAGAGCTTCCCTCTTCTTTCCGGGAAACCCGATTTTTCCCATAATTCTCAAACCATCTTATCAGCCAGAGGAAGAAGGCTAAAAAGCTCAAAACTAAAAAGACCGTGCCCATTCCATATCCTAAAAGATATAAGCCCAGTTTTAATGTCTCATTCATTTTTGGATTTTGCACAAAAATCTTTTTGCCAGTTCAAGAGCCAATCTTTAATTTTCTCTAAAACCCGGGGGTCGGTGCGAAGCCGATGCACCCCATCCTTGATCAAGCAGAGCTCTTTGGGCTCTTCTGCCTTTTGGAAGAGCATTTCTGCCTGAGCTTTTGGCACCAGCTCATCCTTTTCTCCGTGAATAATTAAAAGCGGTCTTGGACTAACTTTATCAATCCATTTAATTGGGGCAATTTCTTCAAATTCTTTCAGCCATCTGGATAAATCCGGAGGAAAATCTGGCTGGCGAATTATACCAATTTCTTTAAAATTTTTAATCAAAAGCTCCGGAATTTTATCTACCCCAAGAGCAGAAAAATTTGCCGGGGAACTTATGCTTACCAGAGCATTTATCCGAGGGTCTTGAGCGGTATGATATATCGCCACAGAGCCCCCGCCAGAAAATCCCACCAGAACTATACCCCGGATAGCATATTCCTTTTCCAGCCAGTTGATAACCGCCTTCAAATCCTCTGCCCAGCCCAGGATATGAAAATTGCCTTCGCTTTCTCCTGTGCCCCGAAAATTAAACAGAACTGTCAAAAAACCCGAGGAGCAAAGCTGGTGGGCAAAAGGAAGGTATCCCGGGTCGCCCGGTTCTGGCTTGGCTCGGGGAATTCCGTGAAGGATTAAAACCGCGATCAGCTCAGAAGATTCCTCTGGTTCAAGAATTTTTCCAACCAGCCTAACTCCCCCAGAATCTACCTGAAAATCTCTTAGTTTCATTTTTGATTAAAATCTTACTCTGAGCCGGGTAAAAAATCAAAATCCCAGTAATAAATAAGATTTTTTACCTCCTCCAAGGAGTTTTGACATTATACCGAAAAAACAATAAAATTATGAAGACAAATCTAGCGGGAGAAAAAAATGAGTAGATACAAATATGAAGAACTTTGCCGGATGAAGGATAAGGAGCTGGAGGAGATTTTCCGTCAGGGAAAAACTCCAGAGTTTAAAAACCTGATTGGCTGGGAATTTCGGGGATATAATGTGCCTTATATTACAGAAATTCTGGGCTTTCGTAAATTTAAAAAGGGTTTTTTTGTGGGACCCGGGCAAAGTCCCGAGGGTGCAGAGATTATGGGCTATAATGTTTTGGTTTTGCAAAATGGTTTTTTTGGAAAGTGGATTGCCCTTCCTGATGAAAATTACCCAAAGCGCTACGGATTTTATCTGGTTTACAAAGTAAGACCCGAAGAGCCAGATAACAAATATCCCAATGCCTTACTCTTAAACTATGGAAAAGCAAAAAATGGACTTCATCCTGCCCGATTTCTCCGCGACTATCTGGTCCAGCCTGACCCGGATAATCCGGACCTCTATCTGGGAAAAGCATATTTTGCCCTTGGACCCCTTCGGGTTTTCCCCAGCTTTTTTGTTCTGGAAAGATATAACCAAGCGGTGGGAGAGATAAATTACAAACCCTGATTTCTGTTTTTACGCAAGGAAAGTAAGGAGGTAAAAATGAAGAGGTTAACCTTTATTCTCACAGCTATTATTTTATTGAGCTTTTCCCGGGTTCTGCTCGGAGCAACCATTCTGGTCGGACCATATCTTCAGTATCCCACCCAGACCAGCATTACTATTATGTGGGAGACAGACCAGGCTTGTAGCTCTGAAGTTCTCTATGGAGAAAAAGCACCGTTAGATAAAAAAATTACCATTGAGCAAATCAGCAGAATTCACGAGGTAAAGCTCTCTGGATTGAAGCCAGAGACGATTTATTACTATCGGGTAATTTCTGACTGCGGGGCTTATGGCAAAACCAAGAGTAAAATTTATTCTTTTAAAACCGCGGTGAAAAAAGATTCTGCGTTCGCCTTTGTGGTGATGGGAGATAATCGCACCCTCAGTTTCCGATTTCACCGAATCAGTCAGCTTGCCTATGCGGAAAGACCCAATTTTGTTTTGAATGTTGGAGATGTTTGCACCAATGGTTTAAAAAAATTTGAATGGAAATCGGAATTCTTTGCCCCGGCAAAAGAGCTGATGGCTAATGTTCCCACTTATATCGCTATCGGCAACCACGAGCGGGATGCTTTTTGGTATTATTACTATGTCTCTTATCCTGAGCCGGAGAATTATTATTCCTTTGATTATGGTAATGCCCATTTTGCCATCATTGACAGTAATAAAGATTTAAGCCCGGGCAGTGAGCAATATAAATGGCTGGAACAGGACCTGGCAAGGACCAAAGCCACCTGGAAATTTGTTGCCCATCACCACCCGCCTTATTCTTCGGATTTAAATGATTATGGAGACACCAAACGCGGAGAACCCTCCCTATACGGGGATCTCAATGTCCGCAACCTGGTTCCGCTTTATGAAAAATATGGAGTGGATATGGTTTTTTACGGACATATCCACAGCTATGAACGAACCTGGCCACTCAGGGCAGGAAAAATAGACCCGAAAAATGGTGTAATCTATCTTCAGGTGGGAGGAGCCGGAGCAGAGCTGGAGAACTTTGCTCCCCAGAGAAGCTGGTTTACCGCCAAAGTGTCGAAAAAATGCCATTATGTTCTATTCAATATATACCAGAAATCTTTAACAATGATGAGCTATGATTCTACCGGGAAACTCTTTGATTACCTGGAACTTAAAAAGTAAATTGTCCAAAATCTAGGAGCAATTAGCACCCTCAGGGGTTTATGGTTATGGAGGCACCGCGGAGTCCAATCCAGTAAAGGGGCCAGCCAACATAAAAATTTCCCTGACTGTCCACCAGGTACGGGTCATCAAGGGTTAATTCTGTGGTTCCGCTGTTATTTGCCCGGAAGATGATGGTTGCAATGATACCTTCTCCGGGCTCGCCCGCGACCTGCCCCTGCTTGGAGACTCCCACCACCAGTTTTCCGTTCTCGGTGCTGGAATTTCTAAATCCCACCGCAGCGGTAGCTCCGCTTAAAACGCTATTAGAAAGGTCCGTCTGCTGATAGCTAAGGAGAGTGGAATCATAATACAGGTCAAAACCTGCTCCGTAAACATCGCTGGTATCTTTACATCTATAAACTTTTTTTCCGAACAGATTAAAATGCCGGCAATGATGGAGATATATATCCACCCTCACGGTCTCACCTACCGCCAGACT
>CAZKMM010000115.1:0-8343 GCA_964553915.1 uncultured bacterium | reverse complement strand
CCGGCGTTCATAATCACAGTGGAGACAAACGCTACAATCAGCCCGAACCAGACTGGCATTATCCCCTCCTTTAAAAGTTAGATAATAGGTTTCTTAACATAAGCCTCCTCTCAATGTCAATAAAAAATTTCTTTTCCCTTTGAAGCAATAAATAAAAGGAACAAAAAATGAGGGGAAAACAGAGAAAAAAACCCTCGCTTAGAAAACTTCAGCCAAACTCAGATGACAATTTTATATTTTTTCACCTTATAATACAGGGCGCTTCTTGAGATGCCGAGCTTACGAGCGGCAAGGCTGAAATTCCCGGCGCATTCTTCCAGCACCCTTTTAATCAGCCGGGATTCTGCTTTTTCTGTGGCAAGAGCTTTGGCTCTTTTTAGATTTAATCCCTGCTCCAGAGCTTTTCGGGTAATTTCAGAGATTTCTGCGGATTCTATCACCTCTTGAGGTAAGGTATCTGGGGTAAGAATCGGTCCGGTAGCTAAAAGCACCGAATGCTCAATAATATTCTCCAGCTCCCGAACATTTCCGGGGAAGTCATAGTTTTTAAGAATTTCAAGATATTCCGGGCTGACCCCGACCACCCGATGCTCGGTGGTTCTTCTCAGTTTTCCCAGGATATGATTGATGAGCAGGGGCAGGTCCTCCTTATGCTCACGCAGAGGCGGAACATAGATGGGAAGAACGCTCAGGCGGTAGTATAAATCCTGGCGGAATCTTCTTTCCTCTACCATTTTTCTCAGGTTGCGATTGGTAGCCGCAATTACCCGAACATCTATGGGAATTGGCTTGGTGGAGCCAACCGGAATTACCTCCTCTTCCTGAAGCACTCTTAAAATTTTTGCCTGAAGATTGAAATCCAGCTCTCCAATTTCATCCAGGAAAATGGTTCCGCGGTTTGCTTCTTCAAAATACCCGGGACGGCTCTCTATGGCATCGGTAAAAGCTCCTTTAATATGCCCGAAGAACTGGCTCTCTAAAAGAGTGGAAGGAACCGCGGCGCAGTTCACCACCACAAAAGGAGCTTCTCTGCGCTCGCTGAGTTCGTGGATCAGTCGGGCAACCAGCTCCTTGCCAGTGCCGGTCTCACCCATAATCAAGACCGTGCTTTTTACCCGGGCAACCCGCTCAATCATATTCTTAAGCTCCTGAATCTGCTTACTGCTTCCTACCAGCTCCAGCTCAAGTTCCTCGTGGAATTGCTCTGCTGGCTCTTTGCCATAAGCCTGACTCCGCTCCAGAGCCTGAGAAACTATCAGACGGAGATGCTCGCTATCAAAGGGCTTTTGCAGGAAATCATCTGCACCCAGCTTCATTGCCTGAATGGCATTATCCACCGAGCCATAAGCGGTAATTACTACCACGGAAGTGCCCGGGTAATGAGCTTTTATATCTTTCAGCACCTCAATCCCGCTGATTCCCGGAAGCCGAAGGTCTAAAAGCACCAGATGATACCTTTTCCGGGAAATTAACTGGAGGGCTTCTTCACCGCTCGGGACCGCATCAACCTGGCAATCAAGCTTTCCCAGAATTTTAGATAAAATCCGCCGAATCTGGGGCTCGTCATCAACCAGAAGGATTTGCCCTCGGCTCATCTGACAAATTTTTAATATTTTGAGTTAAAAGTGTTAAATTTTTTGAACAATATTTAGCCTTTCTTTGTTAAATATTAGACTTTTCAACTTAAAAAGTCAAGAATTTTTTCATATAATATTCTTTGGAATGAAAATTTTGTATGAAAATCAACGGACAAGATTACCAGAGGGGTCAAAAGCCAGGGGTTGGGCAGGAGAGAGAAGCTCCAGCTCCACCTGAGCCAGAGGGATGAGGTTTTCGGTTGCCCAGAATTCCTCCAGCTGGAGGGTGTTTTTAATTCGGGCAAGCCGAATTTGAGAGATATTCGGGCACCAGCAGGTTTGAATTGCGGATTCAATTGCCTGCTGGTCAGTGTCAAACCAGAGCGGGATTCTTGCCCGCTCCACAAATCCGCTGGCAAGGGCATTCTCCCGGATGGCAGGAAGGTCCAGGGCATCTATCACTTTTTTGGTGGTAATATCTGCCAGACCTATCCCGTATCCTCCGCCGGAATTTTTGCTTAAATTCAAAACCACAATTCTTCTGACCCTGGGAAAATCTGGCTCCTTAACCCCCCTTAAATCCAGCCTGCCAATCACATTGGTATCCAGACCGGTTCCGCTGATATCCTTCCCAATTTCATCCACCACCAGCACCTCTAATTCTTTAAAAGGAAGCCGGGGCATAAGCTCTTTTGCCTGAGCCAGAAG
This sequence comes from uncultured bacterium, assembly GCA_964553915.1. Taxonomy (GTDB): domain Bacteria; phylum RBG-13-61-14; class RBG-13-61-14; order RBG-13-61-14; family DRUE01; genus CAZKMM01. The sequence goes on along the minus strand of CAZKMM010000115.1, from coordinate 6,058 downwards.
CTTGGGCTCTTTCTCCAGAATCTCTCCACTTTCCAGCACCTCTATCCGGGCGATTCTCCCCCGATAATTCTCAATTACTGCCACCCCAAAAAGCACCGGAAATTTTTTCAGCAGATACCCTGCCACCTCGGGAATCAGATGAGAAAGCCTTTCCGGTCCATATTTATGGATTTCCTGTGCTCCTTGCTTTTTCCCCAGCCCCACTGCCAGGAGTTTGCACAAACCAGATTCATATTTTCCAGAAAAACTGGTATGAGGCTTGATGCGGTTGAGGAGGATAATTCCATCTGCCTGAGAAGCGAGCTGGTCAAAATAGATTTTTACCTCTCCCAGCTCTCCGACCAGCCTGGGCTCTATCTCGCTTTTGATTGAGCAGGAAAGATTTTCTTCTGAAATGCCCAGATTTTCTAAAACCTTTTTCTGCCCCTGGCTGGTAGAGGCACCGTGCGAGCCCATTGCCGGGACAATGCTGGGCTGGGCTCCTTTTTCTTTGAGCCAGTTAATTATAACCCGGGCAAGCTCGTCCATCTGGCATATTCCCCGGCTGGGAAGAGCAAGGATGATGTTCTTTCCGGAAAGATTCATTGAAGAGAGAGCTTTTAGTTTGAATCTTAGCTCTGCAATTGGGTCTTTCAGCTCTGGAGCAGGGATTTTCTGGCGGACTTTGCAGAGTGGGGGAATCATTTTTTCTTTTGGAAAATCAGCCTGAGCTCTATTTTATCTTTTTCCTCTTTGATTTTTACCTCCGGGCGAATTTCCCGGGGCATCTGGTTGACCACCGCAAGAATCGGCTCAATCAACTTCGCATTCTCTTCATCAAATACAACTCTCATCTCTTCACGGTTTAATCCCATTTTTCATAAATTAGCATAAATTTTTCTCTTGACCAATCCGAAGAGGGGAAAAAGCTTATTTTAGAACTTGGATTTTTTCAACAATTTCTCTGGCTCGGTTAATTAAATCCGGGGCAAGTTCAAACGGGGGCTTTCCCTGAAGGTCTGCTTCTATAATCCGCTCATCATAAGGAAGATATCCAAGGAAGGGAAGCTCGGGAAGGGAGTTTTGAATAATCCGGGCTTCTTTATCACCTCGGAGCTTACACCCGACCACCGCAACCTTTTTAATCCCGATATCCTGTGCCAGACGATGAACCGCCTTGGCGGTCTCTATGCTTCTCTGTCCCGGCTCCACCACCACCAGCATTAAATCCACTGCAAAGGCAGTGGCTCTGCCCAGATGCTCCAAACCTGCTTCCATATCCAGAATCACCACATCCTTTCGCTCCAGAAAAAGATGCTGGATAAGATTCTTCAATAGCACGCTCTCCGGGCAGACGCATCCGCTTCCTCCGGTTTTGACCGTGCCCATCACTAAAAGTCTGATGCCATCTTTTTCTAAGGAGAGTTTTTCTGGAAGGTCATCTACTTTAGGGTTCATTCTAAAAAATCCGCCGAAGCTTCCTGGCTTGGCACCGGTTCGCTCGCTGACCAGCTCTTTCATTTCCGCAATGGGCACGATTTGTTCCGGATTTTCAAAACCGAGTGCCTGGGCAAGGTTAGCATCCGGGTCTGCATCCACGCAGATAACCCGGTTCCCTTTCTCCTTATATATCTGAGCCAGATAGGCGCAGAGGGTGGTCTTACCCACCCCGCCCTTGCCGGATACCGCGAGCTTCATTTCTTCTGTTTGATGAGCTTGACCGCAATCATATTGGCAAGCACGGTGATGTCTTCCGCAGGGAGGTAATCAATGATGGAGCGGTCAAACACGCAGTTAAACTCGGTTTCAAACTCATCATCACCCGGCCACATAACAAAATGATAGCTAACTTTAGGCAGGGCAGGAATCTCCAGAGCATATTTTCCGAGTGATGACCCCTTTCCGCCAATGGCAAGTCCTGCCTGGATGAACCCTTCCGGGTCATCTGCAAAGGTCTTGGCAAGGATTTGAGTGGTGCGTTTGACAAAGTTCGGGTAATAAAGCCATCCATCCGGCACCTGCTGGTAAGAAATCAACTCCCCGGTTTGAGAAGCGCCTCTGGCATTTGCCAGATAATGGAGAATAATAATTCGCTCCCAGAGGGGAGGGGTCTCGCCAGTATCTTCAAATTTAATTTCTCCACCTGGGTATTCTACCAGATAATCCCGATTGATAAATTTAATTCGGGCAAGGGTCTTTTCTGGCGAGGATTCTATAATTTCTGCCCCGGCTTTCCTGCACTGCTGGACAAAATCGGTTTCCCGGAGCTTTTCCTTTGCCAGCTGATGCGCAGTTTCATAATTATCCTGCTTGACCAAATCTCTCTGAATCCCGTCATACATTCCAACCTGCTCCTTAGTCATCTTTAACTTTTATCAGGTCTGACTATTGATTCTAAGGTTAAAATATATTTTGTGGGGAAGCCTTTGGGCAGTTCTCCTTTATATCTTTTTTCGCTTACCAGCCACCGGCATTTAATCTCTTGAGCAAGAATTAAATAACAAGAATCATAAAACCCCCGATAGTATCTATTGGCAAAATTCAAGGCTTTTTCTCGCTGAAGGTCAGTTAGATGGTAAAATTTTATCGGAAGGGTGCAAAATATTTTATAAGCTTTTTCACATTCTTTTTTGGTGACTCTTTCTCCCGTTCGGTATGCTCTGGTTAAAAGGTGTCCGATTTCATATTTTAAAATAGAAGGAGCATAGAATATTATTTCTCTTTTCAGGAACCGGATTAAAAACCTTCTTGCAATTTCAACCAGCTCTTCATCATCTAAAAACCATTTAGCGGCCACAGAAGCATCCAGAACATAGCTATTTTTCATTTTCTTCTTGACTAATTTCTCTTAGAAGGTCTGCAATTTTAAATTTTACAGGTCCAATCGCTTTACGGATATGGTCAATTTCTTTAAGAAGTGCTTTAGCCTCAGGGCTGAGACCATCTTCTAGTCTATTTTCCTTCTTTTCTTTTTTAACTTTTGAGCTTGCTAACTTTTTAGCTCTCATATTTTTTAATATATCAAACAAAGATGAGATTGCAAAAAAATTATCTTAATCCTCCAGCCAGCTGTGGGAATAGAGGATATCGCCCTTGAGGACTTTGGCGGTCTTGTAGTATTTTTTCAGCTCGTCAGAGAGGGAATCTACCTCCACTGGCTCATCATCCATTACCTTATAGACCACCTCCACAATATCCTGTCTTTGTCCCTGGGCAATGGCGAGCAGGTCTTCATCAAAAGCATCAGCAATTGCGGAATAAAGCCCATAGCGAGCAAGCATAATCAGATAAGTGCGGTTGAGCCAGGGACGAAGCTCAGTCGGGGTGCCGTTGGAGATATTGCTCAGCCCGACCGTGCTCTTGCATCCCGGCACCAGGTCCTTAAGAACCTTCATAAATTCCACGCAGGCTTTTACCTGGTTGATCTCCACAGAAACCGGGCTGACAATTGGGTCAATCCAGAGCCGTTCATTGGGAATGCCCAGCTCATTTGCCCGCATCATCATCTCGGTGGCGAACATAGCTCTTTCATCAGCGTCTCGGGGCATTCCAGTTGGCCCCCAGAGCACACAGATAATATCGGTATCAAACTCTTTAGCCAGGGGTAGGACTTTTTCCAGCCGTTCCGGCTGGAGAGTGGTGGAATTAATCAGGGCTTGTCCTTTATGAACTTCCAGCCCGGCCCGAAGGGCATCCGGGTTGGTGGTATCCAGACTGCAGGGAAGCTCCACCACTTCCTGGACCACCTGAACAATCCATTTCATCAGGTCCGGTCCATCCTTCCGAGCCGGACCAATATTTAAATCCAGGTAATCTACTCCCTGCTCGGCTTCTGCTTTGGCAGTTTCCTGAATCGGCTTTGGGTCCCGGGATTTCATTGCCGGACCCAGGGTCTTGCTCATCACATTTATATTCTCGCCGATAATCTTAATCTCCATACTCGCCCTCCTTTCCCTCTTATTTCCAGTATTCTTTCAAAAAGGGAATAACATGTGCCGCTTCCCGGGGACCAATAATAATCTCCCAATCAGAAAGTTCATCTTCCAGCTCACCAGAAATACCAGCAACTAAACCAGGTATAATTAACTTGCGATGTTTAATTTTCTCCTCAATCCCGCTCTTCTTAACAAAGGGACCAATTATATCTGCACCAAATTTCCCGGCTGCCCAAGCAGTGAGCACGCTCAACCCCTCGGTATCCACCACCAGGAGCCAGGAAGGAACCCGTCCACTTTCCAGCTCCCCGGAAACAATAAAGTAAGTAAGAGAGAAATTGCTGGTGACCAGCACCGGAGCATTTTCATCCGGATTGTTGATTTCATAGATTCCCGGAGACTGTGCCATTGGTCTTTGCGGGTCAGTGTAAATATTGAGCCGTTCCACCAGAAGCGGGAAAATCACCTCAGGACGAAACCGGCTTAAAATCACAATCCCGCCGTATTTGGCAACAAAGATAGAGGCATAAATTGCCTCCATAGCCGGGTCATCGGTCATCTCTCCAGGAAATACCACCGTAGGATATCCGAAGGGACGGAAAGTATTTTTAATTGCGGTTCTTCTAATTTGCACCTGATGTTCAAATGCGGTCTTGATATCCCGAGCACCGGTATCAATCAAAAGGTCTTTAAGCCCGGCATCTGCCAGCTTCTGGGTAAGCTCTGCCACCTCTTCCAGCCCGTTTCCTTTAACCACCACCGGCACCCCGGCAGATTTTGCCAGCTCTGCCACCTGGTCCGCATTATCTTTGGTAGCACAGTAAAGCACCGGTTTTTTGTCCTTAACCGCTTCCAGTCCAGCTTTAAGGGCATCAACCTTTTCGCTCATTAACATAATGCAGGCAGGAGAATTATCTGCCACTTTTTTAGCAAGCGATGCCAGTTTATTCGGGTCATCGCTTTTTACCGCAAAAAGGTCTGCGTGAAGAATAAGACCAATCCGCTCATACTGAAGGTCTTTAATGGCATTGATTTGAGCATCTACCTCCTCATCGCTCATCTGGTCAGTGAGCATTCCCCCAATCCCGCAGGGGTTGACAAAGGTCTTCTCATGCCGGCAGAGAACCAGCTCTCCCCCGACCTTAAACGCCCAATCGCCTGCACCAATTTCAACCGTGCGAATGGGCGGAGCCGCAGCTTCGCCCAGCTCCTCCACCACCTTCTGGTCAACGTGGGGACAAGCAGTGATTTCCGCCTGACCAGCAGCCACCTTCATCGCAAACGCCATACAGGTGGGCACTCCACAATCACCGCAATTGGTCTTAGGAAGCTTTTTGTAAATTTCTAATCCTGAAAGTGCCATTTCCTAACCCTCCTTCCTTTTATTCCGCACCTTCAAACCAGCTAACAAATCAGTTTTCTTACATCAGGGGCGGAAGCTCCAATACCGGATGATTCACCTTTTTAAGAAATTCCAAAAGCTCTTCCTCGGTGGTGGCAACGGTCTCATCTGCGATTTTATCCGGCAGGTCTGGAACTCCTAACTCCTCCGCCCGTTTTTTTAGCCTTTCCATAATCTCTTCTTTTAAGTGCTTGGGCATCCAGACCATTCTCAAAAGTCCGCCCTCTGCACTGAGGAACTTCCGGCTGGTAATATAAAACTTAGAATGACCCACAAATCCGGGAGTAACATTCCCCCCGCCCACCATTCCTGCCAGGGTGCTGAATTTCATTCCGATCGGGGTCATTCCTTTAAAGTCGCGGTCAACGGTCATAAAGCCCTGACAGCCTGGAAGAACCGCACAGATACATTCAAAACATCCACAGCTTGTCATAGGTTGTCGTAAAATACCATACATATCATACCATTCCACCGCACCTCTGCTCGCCTTTTTAATAAACTCATTCACACCTTTCCACTGCCCATAAACCGGGTCAATTACCTCTCCTTTGGGCACCGGCTGGTTGGGACCGGTAGGATTGATTTCATAGGCAGCTTTGCAGTCCAGCCAGTTATAAGCCCCGCACAGACCAGGACGCTCCGGAGTGACAACGCAAACATGGTTGGGAGCAAAGCTCTGGCAGAGGGTGCAGGAATAGAAGGTATCCACCTCTTCATCGGTCAAGCCTTCCAGACGCTCATC
>CAZKMM010000114.1:0-8458 GCA_964553915.1 uncultured bacterium | reverse complement strand
AAGGTTAAGCATAAGAACCCTTCATCGCCTCTCCAATCAAATAAAGAGTGCCGGCTGAAAAATCTAGTCCCCGTAAAGAGCTATGTCCCAAGCCGAGCCGTGATCCATTAAACCATAACGCTGATGAAGATTCTTGCTTCCCTCAAGCTCCTCTCTCCGGGGCAAAACCCTTCCTCCCCCTACCACTTTTTCAGGAATTGGAGGAACCCAGTCCTTGGCAAAAATCCTCCTCCCAAAAGCAAAGCCACCCTATCAATAAAAGAAACAATTGCTCCGTTTCTCAATCCTTTTAAGCCCATCTCTCCCTTTTTTCTTGAATTTTCCCCGTTAGAGAAAGCCTGTAATTTAATTTGTGGTATTATAATACCAGATTATCAGATTATGTCAAGAAAAAAACCGCCCCCAAAATTTTTCAAATAAATCAATTTGAGCTGGTCTGAGTTTTTAGCCACTGGCGAAGGTAAGCTTCCGGGTTGCCCGACCCTTCTTCTACCACCTGCTTGATAAACTCCACCATCCGCTTCAAATCTTCTCCCAGCTTCTCATAAACCTGCTGATACAGGGAAAGGTCATGGTAATATACCCGATAAGAGGCAATCACCGCATTGTTTAAATCCTTCTTCAGCCAGCCCTGATATATCCCGGTCTTCATCTTGGGAAGCCAGTTTTTCTCAAAATCTTTTTTGGTTTGAGCAAGGATTTTTTGTTTTTTCTCCAGTTTTTCTTTCTCAGAAAGGTCTTTTCGGGAATATAACTCTTCCAGCTTTTTTGCCAGCTGGCTCAAATATTCCTGAAAGACCATATCATCATAATTGGAGTAAATGCCATATTTTACCTGCTCAGAATCCGGGTTGAATTTCTCCCGGCAGAAATTCAATGCTCCCTGATTTCCCACAAATAAAGCCAGATTTTCATTAAACTCCGGATAGCCCTTTGCCCAGATGGTCGCATGGGTAAGCTCGTGAATGATTAAATTGGCAAGGTCATAATCCTGATATTTAAGCATCGTGCTGTAAACCGGGTCCGCAACTATCCCCAGCATAGAATAAGCACTTACCGGACGGATATATACCTCATAACCCTTTGCCTCCAACTCCGCTTTTTTCTTCAAAGCATCTTCTTTCTTAAAAAAGCCCAGATATGGCACCTTTCCCACAAGCGGGAATTTCCAGCTTAAGGGCTCCAGAGAGAACCTCGGGCAGGCGGTTAAATTCCAGCTCAAAACCTTCCGCTTAAGCGGACGATAGATAGCGTAGCTCTTGTTATGCACCAATCCAACCTCTTCCTCTGCATACCGCTTAATCTCCAAAACCAGCTCCAGTTTTGCCCGGGTTTGAGGGTCAAGCTCTTTTTTCTTCAGTACTTTTTCAATCGGAGTGCGATGGAAAAGAAGGGCAATTTGTCCCGGTGCCTGACTGAGCAAATACCCCAGCTCCTCCCAGCCGGCAGAAAAAAGAAAAAAACCAAGAAGAACTATCAACCAGCGAATATCTCTATTTTTCATTTCCCCTCCTCAGCGAAAAATTGTAATTTTCCCCTTGCTCTGCCCGAGGGAAAAAACATAAGTTTATTTCCTGCTTAAATTCTGAATTTTAGTTTTTAATTTTACCTCTTTCCCTAAAAATTAAAAAGGGCGAGCTCGCAAGCTCGCCCCTTTTCTCCTTTCCCAAGAATTTTGCTTATGGCTTTACCTTTTGTTCCTCGGGCATCGGCATTCCGGGAATATATCCCCAATTAACCTTGGCAATTACTTTCTTGAACTCTTCTGCCAGATTGGCAATCTCTGCCGGCTCCCAGATACCTTTATCGGTCTTCCATTCCATTGCCGGACGAGGCAGGCGGTAAAGCTGGATAATCGGACCAAATACCGCGAAAACCTGCCCGGTAATTCCTGCAGACTGGTCAGAAAGCAAAAATGACACCATCGGAGCAATATGCTCTGGCTTGTAGTTTTTCAGCATATCTGCCATTGGCAGGTCTTCGGTCATTCTGGTAAAAGCCATTGGGGCAATCGCATTTACCCGAACATTGTAGCGCCCCAGCTCCAGCGCCATAACATTGGTAAAGCCCATAATTCCTGCTTTGGCAGCTCCGTAGTTTGATTGTCCGGCATTTCCGATCAAGCCAGAAGTGGAGCTGGTATTTACAATTGCTCCACCAGAGGTATCGCCGGATTTGGCTTTCTGACGGAAATAACGAGCAGCCGCCCGGGTGGGCAGGAAATGCCCCCGAAGATGAACCTTAATCACCGCATCCCATTCTTCTACGGCCATATTAAAGCCCATTTTGTCCCGAAGAATTCCAGCATTGTTGACCAAGCCGTCAAATCTTCCCCAGGTGTCCAATCCGATTTGAATCAGACTATCCGCACCTGGTTCCTCGGAGATGTCCTCGTAATGACCGACCGCTTCTCCACCCATCTGCTTAATCTCCTCCACCACCTGGTCTGCAACTTTGGTGTCTTTTCCGGTTCCATCCCTGGATACTCCCAGGTCATTGACAATCACCTTGGCTCCTTCCTTGGCGCAAAGCAGGGCTTCTGCCCGACCAATCCCGGCACCCGCGCCGGTTATGGCAATTACCTTACCATCTAAAAGTCCCATTTCTCCTACCTCCTTTCTAATTTTTTTCTTGAACCACTAAAAGCGATTTCAATCTAGCGAAATTTCTCGGCTTTGTCAAGAAAAATCCCTCAAACCCGGCAAAAATTGACCGGGCTCAAATCAGAGGCTAAAATCAAACCTGTGAGGATTCATCAGAAAGAAGCCGAGACCATCTCCTGGATTTTTTACCAGCTCCGCTCCCTTTACGGGAAAAAAAGCTGGAAAAAAGAAAAAGACCTGCTCGGGCTTTTGCTCCGAACCATCCTGAGCCAGAACACCAATGACCGAAACCGAGACCGGGCATATCAATCCCTTCGGCAAAAATTCCCCAGCTGGGATTTGGTGCTGAAGGCTCCAGTAAATAAAATTGAGCAAGCCATTCGCCCTGCCGGGCTCAGCCGGCAAAAATCCCGAAGAATTAAAGAAATTCTCAAAAAAATTCAGGCGGAGCAGGGGAAATTAGACCTTTCTTTTCTTGCCCGGCTCCCGGAAAAACAAGCGAAAAAATATCTTTTGAGCTTTAAAGGGATTGGGGAAAAAACCGCCTCCATCATCCTGCTTTTTGGTCTGGGGAAAAATTTCTTCCCAGTGGATACTCATATCCTTCGGGTCAGCAAACGGCTCGGACTGATTCCGGAAAATGCTACCGCCCGACAAGCTCATCAAATTCTAGGAGAAATTGTTCCCAAAGAAATAGCCTATGAATTACACCTCAATTTAATAGAGCACGGCAGGAACCTCTGCCGGGCAAGGAAACCAAACTGCCCGGCTTGTCCTCTTAAAACCAGGTGCAAATTTTACCAAAATGGAGCGATACAGAGAAATAATTAGCCAGCTCGCTCACCTTCGCTGGAAATACTTTTTAGCCCAACTTGGTAAGGGAATTTTTCTTCTCCTGGCAGGAGTAATTTTGCTCCTGCTTATGGGAGAAATTCCTTATCGGCTGGGAAAGGGAGCTACTCTCTGGGCAATATCTTTTTATGGATATTTGCTCTTTGCGGTTTTGGTCTTTATCTACCTGGTGCGAAAAAATCTCCTCAACTTAGAAAAAACCGCCCGGCTCTGTGAAAGACATTTCCCTGTGCTGGGAGATGGACTGATCAGTCTGGTTCAACTGGGGAAAGCGAAGGAAAAAGGCAGAGCAGACTTTTCTTTGACCTTTTTTGAAAAACATCTGGAGAGAATCTGGGAAAAGTTCTCCCGCTTGAACTTAATTCAGATTCTTAAATTAAACCAGCTTGTCAAAACCGCCAGCGGATTTTTATTACTGTCTTTACTCTGGATTTTGCTCTGGGTTTTTGTTCCCGGCTTTGGCAGGGGGATTGGTTCTGCTCTAGCCTTTTCTCAATGGCGAGCAGAAGGAGGAGGGGGATTTTTCCGAACCAGCCGGGCGCTGGAACTTTATGACTTCATCCTGGAATATAATTACCCGGCTTACAGCGGGCTGGAGCCAAAGCGGATTGAAGGTTCAGATGGGTCGGTGGTCGGACTGGTGGGAAGTGAGGTTCAAATTCAGGCACGCTCTATGGTATCTTTGTCCAGACTCTGGCTGGAGCTGGCAGAGGGAGAAAAGCTTAAAGCAGAGCAGGAAGGAAAGATTCTTTCTGCCCGGCTTACGATAAAAAATTCCGGGGGGTATAGATTCTGCGGGGAGGATGCTCAGGGCAAACTCTGGGCAGAGTCCGGTTTTCATAAAATTCAGGCAATTCCGGACCAGCCTCCGACCATTCATCTTTTAGCTCCGAAAAATGATTTGGTGGTCCAGCCGGACCAGGAACTGGTAATTAGATTTCAAGGAGATGATGATTATGGACTGGAGAGCATCTGGCTGATATTTAAAACCTCCGCTGAAACAAAAAGAATTTTAATCCAGAATACCCAGGAGCTGGAACTGGAAGGAGAATACCGCTGGCAACTGGGAAATTACCGGTTAATTCCCGGAGAAAAAATTGCCTATTACCTGGAAGCTCAGGATAATAATCATATTACCGGACCTGGCATTGGCAGGAGCCAAACCCGATATCTGGAAGTTTACAGCCCTTTAAAGGAACACGAAAAAATCATTGCCCAGGAGCAAAAACTATTTGAGAATCTGATTGAGCTTCTCTCCCAGCACCTTGTATTTGAGCTTGATAAATCTGCTTCTGGGTTTAACTTCTGGGAAAAAGAAGAAAATCTTATTTCCGGACTGGTGAATTTGAAGAATTTTTTAGATGAGCTGGCTCAAAAAGTAAAAAATGACCAGCTCAGCACCGAGCTGGTTTTAAAGGCAATTCAGACCAGCGAGGATAGATATGGAAATTTAATCACCCGCCGGCAAAAAGCCCTGAAAACTAAAAATCAAACCAGCTCCAATAGCACCCGGGAAAAGAGCATTTACTGGCTGGAGCGAGACATTATTTTCTGGGACGGACAGTTAAAAAAGCAGAGGCTGGATTATCTTCTGGCTCTGGCAGAGAAATTGAAAAAGGGGCAGGAGGAATTAACCCGGCTTCTGGAGGAGTATCAGAAAAATCCGGACCCGGCTTTGTTAGAGGAGATAGAGAGCCGGCTGGAGGAGCTCAAGCAGGTTTATCAGGAGTATTTATCCCGGCTGGGAGAATTAAGCCAGACTCTGCCAGATGAGTTTGTTAATTTAGATGCCCTCAAACAGATAAGTGCCGGAGAGGTTTATGAAAAGCTGGAGCAATTTCGCCAGGCGGTTCATGACCGGGATGTTCAGGGCGCCCTGGAGCAAGCTCAGGAATTTCTCTCCCAACTTGACCGGATGCTCAGCCAGCTTCAGCAAGGAGCAGAAAAGCTCGGCTCCGCTTTGTCCAGCGAAATAATCTCCCAGCTTGACCAGAGCATAGACCAGCTGGGAGAAATTATTCAGGGGCAGGAGAATTTAATCCGGCTCACCCAGCCTTTTGCTCAAAAATGGCAGGAAATCCTGGCACAGGCAGAAAAAAATCTGGAAGAAAAAATTAAACAACTGGAAAAAGAACTGGAGCTTTTGGAGCAGGGATTAAAAGAACAGAGCAAAGAACTAAATCAATTCTCCCCTTCAAAGGAAATCTCGGGTAAAGACCGGCAAGAATTCTATCAAAAGCGCTCCCGGCTCGGATACAAGCTCTGGGAACAAATTCGCTCGGTTCCAGCGGTAAAAAATCACCTGGAAAACCGAAAACTGGAAAAAGCAAAACAAAAAATGGAGCGGATGATTGAAAACCTGCAGGAATTAAATTCCCGAGGAGAAGAGCTAGCCAAACAATGCCCCCTTTCCCAATCTCAAAGCTGGGCAAAGAGCTCAAAAGAAAATCTTGCCCGGGCAGAAAAAATAAAAAAAGAAATAGAAAAACTAATCTCAGAACAAAAGCCCTCGCTCAGCCCGGAGCAGATGGCTCAACTTCAGGGATTAAGCCTGGAGCAAAAAGGATTAGGAGAAAGGACCCAGAAGCTAAGAGAGAACCTGGAAGAGCTCTTTCAATCCCTGCCTGTGGCTCCGCAAAGGGTTTCATCTCATTTGAATCAGGCAGAACAAAAAATGCGAGATGCTCAGGGTGAGCTGGAATTAGCCAATCCTGACCTAGGATTTTTAGCAGAAAAAGAAGCCAAATACTGGCTGGAGCAGGCAGAGAATCAGCTAAAAAAATTCAAAAAAGAAATAGAAAAAAATTCCCGCCCCTCACCGGGGCTGAGTGCTTTTCTGCCTCTGCCCAGTGGGGCAGGCTCAGAGCAAGGAAAGCAGGGAACTAAAGGCACTCTTGCCCAGGATTTTGAAATTCCCAAAGCTCAGCAAAACCAGATGAGCCAGGAGCTTAAAAAACAGATTTTACGGGTAATGCAGGAGCCTTCTCCCAAAGAGTATCAGGAGCTTAATCGGGATTATTACCAGAGGTTATTAAAATGAAAAAAAGAGCCAAAAAGCTGATTTTAATTCTCGGGATTTTAGTATTTCTCGGTCAGAGCCGGGAAAATTTTTCTCTTCTTTATCAAAAGGGGATGGAGGCATTAAATAACTGGGATTTTATCCAAGCAGGACAGGTTTGCGAAAAAATCTCTTCTCTGCTTCCTGGTCTGGAAGATTCTCAGAAAGAGCTGGCTCATCTTTTCCTGGCAAAATACTGGTTTTATGTAGGAGATTACTCAGCATCTCTTTCTGAACTGGAGCAAATTCAGGCTCGGGACAAAATAGGAGATTTTCCGGAATTCTATCAGCGGGTAAAAACTCTTGAGCAAACTTTTGCTCAGAGCCAGGAGAAAAAAAACCGGCATTTTATCATCCGCTGGACTGACCCCAGAGATGAAATTCTGGTAGAGCCAAGCCTGGAAGTTTTAGAACAGGCATATCAAACCCTGACAAAAATCTTTGGTCTTGAACCAAAACGGGAGAAAATTCTGGTGGAGATTTATCCTTCACCCGAGCTCTTAGCAACCGCGGTGGGAATAAGTGAGGATATGATTATCAATTCTGGCACTGTGGCGATTTGTAAATTTGGACGGATTTTAATCACCACCCCGAGAGCCTTACTTTATGGTTATGATTATCTCACCACTTTAAGCCATGAGTTGGTTCATTATTTTGTTTATTCTAGAAACGGCGAGACCTGTCCGGTCTGGCTCCATGAGGGGCTGGCTAAGCATTTAGAAAGAGCCTATCAAAATAAATCGGGGTATTTAACTCCGGTATCAAAAAGTCTGCTGGTAAATGCAATTAAAGAACAGCATTTAATTACCTTTGAACAGATGCATCCCACTTTTGCCCAATTTGAAGCTCCCGGTCAGGGCGAGCTGGCTTTTGCAGAAGTGAGCACAATGGTGGGCTGGCTAAAAAGCGGTTGCGGTAATGATAGCTGGTTTAAAATTCTAGACCTGCTTAAGCAGGGGGAAGATGACCGCTTCGCTTTGGAAGAAATCTGCGGAGAGAATTTCCCCAGCATCTGGCAGGACTGGCAAAAATGGGTTTTAGCTCAGGGCTGGGAGGTTCTGCCCGGAGTGGTGGCTTTAAAGCCGGAATTTAAAAAACCCGGAGAAAAAGAGGAAGAACTCAGCCCCGAGGAACTTGGTTCCCGGGATGCCTGGGAATATGTCCGTCTGGGCGACCTGCTCCGGGACCGGGGAAACTATCGCTCCGCAGTGGTGGAATATGAAAAAGCGGTTAAGCTAGAGCCATATCATCCCAAGATTCTCAATAAGCTCGGGCTTGCCCGGATAATGGCAGGAGATTTTGCCGGGGCGGTGAAGGTCTTAGAAAAAAGTACCTGGATAAATCCCGGCTATAGCTCCACTTATGTTAATCTTGGTCTGGCATATCTTGGACTGGGAGAGGAAGAAAAAGCCATTACCAGTTTTAAGCGGGCGAGTGAGCTTAATCCCTTTAATCCTCTGCCTTATCATAAGCTTCGGGAGATTTATCTCAAGCAGGGAGATGAGTATAATGCGGAGAAAATGGCAGAGAATCTGGAAATCATCAAAAGAAAAGGAGGCTAAAAAATAATAATGAAAGAGATAAGCAGGGAAGAAGAACTGAACGCAGTGGAGGAGATGGCGAGAAGCCGGGAGGAAATCCTCAATGAAATGAGAAAGGTAATTGTCGGACAGGACCGGGTAATTGACCTATTTTTAATTGCCCTGTTCAGCCGGGGACATAGCCTGTTTGTGGGCGTGCCCGGGCTGGCAAAAACTTTAATGGTATCCACCCTGGCAAGAATCCTGAATCTGAGCTTTTCCAGAATCCAGTTTACCCCGGACTTAATGCCTTCAGACATCACCGGCACCGAGATTTTAGAAGAAGACCCGAGCGGAAAAAGAAATTTTAAATTCCTGAAAGGACCGATTTTTGCCAATGTAATTTTAGCAGATGAAATCAACCG
>CAZKMM010000113.1:0-8607 GCA_964553915.1 uncultured bacterium | reverse complement strand
AGGTGAAACAAAAAATCCAGGAATTCTAATTAAAAAACCAACTATGAAGATTATGATAGCAAGTCTTTTTAAAATTTGCAGACTCTTATCCATTGGATTTTATTTAGATTAAGTTATCAGGGTTGTTATCGGTTGTCAAGATTTTTTAGGCTTGACATATTTTGAATAAAATATAAATTTAATCTGAAGCTGATGAAGCTAATTGCAGACCTTCATATTCATTCCCGCTACTCTCGTGCTACCAGCAGACAGCTTATCCCGGAGGAGATTGAATACTGGGCAAAAATCAAGGGCTTGGCTCTGGTGGGCAGTGGCGATTTTACTCACCCTGGGTGGAGAGCAGAGCTTAAGGAAAAGCTGGAGCCAGCTGAGGCTGGTTTATACCGGCTTAAAGAAGAGTATCAAATAAAAGAGCGGGTTCTTCCTCCAGAGCCAGCTCCGGTTCGGTTTGTTATCTCCGGAGAAATCAGCACGATTTATAAAAAAAAGGGAAGAGTGAGAAAACTCCACCATCTGATTCTTTTCCCCAGCCTGGAGCTGGCTGAGAAACTTTCCAGAAAACTGGAGCAAATTGGAAATCTTGCCTCAGATGGCAGACCCATTCTCGGGATAGATTCCAAATATCTTTTAGAGATGGTTTTAGAGCTGGGAGAAGGAGCGGTTTTTATCCCGGCTCATATCTGGACTCCCTGGTTCAGTCTGTTTGGCTCCAGAAGCGGGTTTGATGATATTGAGGAGTGCTTTGAAGACCTGGCAGGGGAAATCTTTGCCCTGGAGACCGGGCTCAGCTCAGACCCGAAGATGAACTGGCGTCTTTCCCGCCTGGACCAGTTCAGCCTGGTTTCCAATTCTGATGCTCATTCACCCAAAAACTTAGCTCGGGAAGCCAATATGTTCAATTGTGAGCTGGATTACTTTAAAATTATTGAGAGCCTGAAACAGCCAGAAAAAGGTTATCTGGGGACAATTGAGTTCTTTCCAGAAGAAGGAAAGTATCATTTTGATGGACACCGAAAATGTCAGATTCGGCTTGCTCCCGAGGAGACCATTAAGCTCAAAGGCATCTGCCCGGTATGTGGCAAGCCCCTGACCGTGGGGGTGATGCATCGGGTAGAGGAACTGGCAGACCGCAAGGAGCCGAAAAAACCCGAGCGAGCTCCGGGATACAAAAGCCTGATTCCCCTGCCGGAGGTGATTTCTGAAATCCTGCAGATTGGAAGTCAGAGCAAAAAGACCGAATCCGAGTATTTCCGCCTGATTTCCCGGCTGGGCTCTGAGCTGAAAATTCTTTTAGACCTGCCCGTTCAGGAGATTGAGCGGGAATTTTCCCTGCTCGGTCTGGCGGTGAAGAGGATGAGGGAGGGAGAGGTGATAGTGGAGGAAGGGTATGACGGCGAGTATGGAAGGATTCGGGTGTTTGAAGAAGAGGAGTTAGCTCAGCTCCTTTCCGGGCAGGGAAGATTTTTTGAGCTGGCAGAAAAGCCAAGAAAAAAGCCAGAAGCTCAAAAGCCTTTGAAAATAAGCGAGGCAGAAGCTTCCACCTCCCCTCCAGAATTATTTTCTTTTGCCCGGAAGGATTCTCAGAAAGGCTTAGAATTAACCCCGGAGCAGTTAAGAGCAATAAGATATTCAGGAAGGGTTCTTTTAGTTAAAGCTGGTCCGGGCACGGGTAAAACTTTTGTCTTAACAGAGCGAATCGCCTTTTTGATTGAAAGCAAAAAAGCCCAGCCTTCTCAGATTCTTGCCCTGACCTTTACCAATCAGGCAGGAAGGGAGATGCAGGCTCGCCTTCAAGCCCGTTTGAGGGAAAAAGCAGATGATATTTTCATCGGCACTTTCCACCGCTTTTGCTTAAAGCTGCTTCGGGAAATAAAGGGAGAGGATTATTCAGTGCTGGATGATTCTGCTCAGCGGGTTCTGGTTCGGGAATTATTTCCGGATTTGAGCGAGCGGAGATTGGCTCAGGGCTTGAATTTACTTCATCAGGCAAAGATTTCTCTGCTTTCTCCTGAGGAGGTAAAAGCTGATTCTTCTTTTCCCGCCTGGTTTTTTTCTTTTTATCTGGCTTATCAATCTCGGCTAAAAAAGGAGGGGCTCTGGGATTTTGCTGATTTGATTTTTGAGCTGGTAAAATTGCTGGAGCAAAAGGATTTTTCCCGGCAGGTGCTGGAGCGTTTTCGCTATATTTTTGTTGATGAGTTTCAGGATTTAAATTATGCCCAGTATCAACTGGTTTGCCGGCTGGCAGGAAAAGAAAATCATCTTTTTGCCGTGGGAGACCCGGACCAGGCAATTTATGGCTTCAGAGGAGCCAGCCCGGAGTATTTTTATAAATTGCAAAAGGATTTCCCGGAGGCAGAGGTAGTGGAGCTTACCCATTCCTTCCGCTCCAGCGACCAGATTCTTAAAGCTTCCTGCCAGGTGCTGGGAGAAAAAAGAGGGTTTCGCTCTGATAAGCCTGGAGCTCGGCTGAAAATCGTGGAGCTTGCCAGTGAGCGAGCAGAAGCAGAATTTGTTGTGCATGAGATTGAAAAGCTGGTGGGAGGATTTGGCTTTTTTTCCTTTGACAGTGCCCGGGTGGAGAGCTCTGCCGGCCAGGTGCAGGGATTTGGAGATTTTGCAGTGCTTTTCAGGAGCTCGGAGCAAATCCCGGCTTTAAAAACCGCATTTTCCCGAAGCGGTCTTCCTTTTCAGATTGCCAGCGAATCTCCTTTAGAAAGTAAATTCTTCCGCACCAGTCTGTGGATACTGGAAATGCTGATTTATGAAAATACTCCGCTGGTTCTCCAGATGGCTCTGAGAGAGCTTTTCCCCCAACAAGCCAGTTTTCCCCCCAGAAAACAGGAGCTGGCTAGCTGGCTGGAAAAGAACTCAGAGCCAGAGGCAAAAAGACTTCTGGAATTACTGCAAAACTTCCGGTTTCTTTCTCCGGTTCAGCTCTGCGAGCAGATTTATTCCCTTATTCCTGCCCAATCCGAGGAGGAGACAGAAGAAAAGGAAATGGTGAAAAATCTGGTGGTGGAGCTGGTGAGAAGACAGAGCCAGGCAGGGGTCATAACCACCCCGGAGCAGATGCTGGAGAATTTAAAGCTGGCAGGGTCGCAGGATTTTTATCATCCTCAGGCAGACCGGGTATCGCTCCTTACCATTCATTCTGCCAAAGGTCTGGAATTTGAGGTAGTTTTTCTGGTCGGATGTGAAGAAGGACTGCTTCCTTATTTTACCGCTCGCACGGAAAAAGAATTAGCAGAAGAAAAAAGGCTCTTTTATGTTGCCCTCACCCGTGCCCGGAATCTGATTTACCTTACCCGGGCAAAAAAAAGAAATTTTCGGAAAAAGCCTGCCCAACTTGAACCAAGCAGGTTTTTAAAGGCGATTGAAAAAGAGCTCCGGGAGGAGCTGAAGCCTTTGCCGGGAGCAGTCAAGCCCAGAGTTCAGCAGATGGAATTATTTTAATCTCACCGTCTCTGGCTATTGTAATATAGATTACAATCCGCATAAATACAAGATTCCCCCGACCAAAAGACCAAAAATCAGGTTCAGGAGCTTAATCAAAAGAGAATCCCGGATGGTATAGGAAAGGAGCGGGAGCATTCCGTGTCCATCCTGAACAAAGCTGGAGGTAAAGAGGATGGAAAAGGGAATTACCCCATTGGTGTAGAGGAAGACAAATACCAGATGTGGTCCACTTTCCGGAATAATTCCCAGAAGAGCACTGATTAAAAGCACATAGGCAAGATGAGTCCGGATATATTGCTCTAAATTGAATCTGCCCAGTGCCACTTCTACCAGCAGAAGGGCAAAGAAAGTCCAGAGAAACACCTTCCAGATATGCTTTTTCAGGATATGCTCAAAGATATGCTCCCTGAGGTAATGCTCGGGACAGGTGAGGAACAAAAAGAGTCCGAATGCCAAAAGCACCAGAAGAGAAATTCTTTCCCAGCCCCAGCCCGGCTCGCCGATAATCTGAAAAATGCTGAGAAGAAAAAGAGCCAGGGTAATGAAGAAGAAAAGGTATCTTAAAAGAGACCAGCGGAGGAAATTCTTCCAAACTTCAGAGTCAAAGGTCTGGCAGACCTCCTCGCTGTGTAGTTCAGCCAGTTCACATTCCGGGCAGGGCTTGAGTTTCTGCCAGCGGAAGATGGCATCAGCAATCCGGGCAAAAATGATTCCAGAGATAAAAAGTAGCCCAAACAAAACCAGAGCAGTCAGGGGAAACTGGCTGAGCATCACAAAGGCTTCATCTCCGCTGGTGGCAATCATTGTTCCGGTTAAAGCTCCGAAGCTAACCAGCTGACGGATATAAAGCGAAACCACCAGAAAAGCTCCCAGACAGCCGGGAGTGGCTCCGAGAAAGCTGGTCAGGGCATATTGTCGCCAGAGATTCTTTCCGAGTAGATGCTCCAGCTTTCCCTGGGTGCGGACCTGAAGCCAGTCAATCAAGACCATCATCATAAAGACGAAGATGGAGATATTTACTGCTTTTAAAAAGCTTTCCAGAAAAAAGTGAAGAGCTCTTTCCATTTTTCTTTTAAATTATAATCATTTATCAATTTATTAGCAACTTTTTAAATTATCTTTACAATCCGGGCAATCCCCAGTATAATTTCCAGAAAAGAAATAGAGTGAAAGTTTAAGAAGGGGGTGAAAATTTAGTGAGTGGAGAGGAATTTAAGGAAAAATTAACGGAATTCTGGGATAAAGTTAAGGAGACAGCAGGCAATATCTGGGAGGAGATTGTTGACCGGGTTTTGGACTGGTGGGATAGTTATCGTCGGTTAAAGCCTGCCTATCAAATCGGAATTGCCGGCGGGGTAGGGCTGGTTATTCTTATTGTAATTTTGGTTTCGGTGCTTTATACTCCCAAGCTCCCGGTGATAGCGGTTCAGAACACAGAAGGGATATTTGGGGGAAACTGGATTGCTATTCAAAATCAATCTGAGCGGGAATTAAAAGACCTTTATCTAATCGTTGATGACAGATATATTTATTATTTGGAAAAATTAGGACCCGGGGAGCAGATAAAAATCTTTAACCGGGATTTTTATTACCGAAAAGGAGATTTTGACCTGGGCGAACAGGTAGGAGAGGATTTTGTCGGAGAGAGGCTCTGGGTGGTCGCTCCTGAGGGAGAAAAAGAAATACCTCTGGTGGAGAAAAAAAGAGGACTATTTAGATAAATTGAATGGCAATTATTGCACGAGTTGTGGTAAAGTAAAACGCCCGGGAGATATTTTTTATTTGGTAAAAATTACTCTTACCTGCGATTTTGATGGTTATTTAGAGGAAACCGAAGAGGAGGGGCTGGAAACCAAAATGAAAGATGAGCTTAAAAAAGCAGAAAAATATAGTGAGGAGGAATTAGAGGCTGAGGTATATCAGGAGATTTTTCTTTATCTTTGCAAATCCTGTCGGGACCAGCTAGTTAGAAAGTATGCTGGAGCGAGCCCACAGTAAAGGAGAGCCAAGATGGTTGAGTTAAAGGCTTACTACAAAAGAATTACCAACTGGATTAGTTTTACTACTTTGTTGGGTGTTTCCGTGATGTCTTTTTATTCTATTTTGGTGGTGCCTTCTTTACTTCATTTGAAAAGTTTAATTGCCTGGGCAGCGGGGCTGGGTTTAGGCTCTGCCTCTATTTTTATTATCTGGCACTATCAATACATTAAAAGCTGGCTAAAAAAGATTACAGATTATATTAACGAAGGAAAGGGAAGTGCAGAAGAAGCTTTAAGTCTTACTCTTCGTTTTCCCCTACATCAACCTTTAATTGGGGTGGTGATATGGGCTTTTGGAGCTACAGTGGCGGTATTTGCTACTTTAATTCCTACCAAAGGATACTTTGCCCCCCTAGATATGCTCCTTTTGTGGGTGGGGATAATGCTTGGCACTTGTATCATTTTTATTTTTCAATTTTATCAATTTCGGGTGATTTTAGCTCCACTGGCTCAGGAGATAGTTAGAAAAAACCCAGAATCCTTTGAAATAGTGGCTAAAAAACAGGGAGAATTCTCCCTGAGAAAAAATCTCCTTTTATCAATCACTCTCCTGCTGATAGTAGCGTTTGTGTTTGAGATTGTTGCTGGATATCGGCAGTCTGCCTATAACCTTCAAACCTGGCAGGGGAAATCTTCCCTTAAAGAACTGGAACAGATAGCAGAAAAAATTCAGGGATTGAATTTAACCAGCTCCGCAGATTTAGAGCGAGCAAAGAAGATTATAAAAAGATATCTTCAGCCCGGGGTTAGAAACATTTATCTAATTGATTTAGACCAGCCCGATATCAATCTTCTAGACCGCAAAAAACCTCCTTTCCCGGAAATAGAAGTGAGGGCAGCCAAAAAAATAGTATCAAAAAGTCCCCAAAAAATGAACTATGTCTTTGACAATTACAGCGGAGAAAATTTAATTATTAAGGAATTTAGCTTTCCGTTAAACAATTCGGAAAAATATTTCTATCTAATACTTGGATATCCCTGGAAGAATTACCGCTCTCATCTTAATCAACTTTTATTTTTCACCCTGTTGATGTTTGCGATATTTATGGGTTTGGCAAGTGCGGTTGCGGTGAGCATCGCCCGGAATATTACCCGTCCTCTGCTGGATTTGAGGGAAGCGGCCTACAAAGTTGCCTCTGGTGAACTGAAAGAAGAAATTCATTATGTCTCCAATGATGAATTGGGAGAGTTGGCATTAAGCTTCAGAAAAATGAGCCATAGCCTTATGCTGGTGGTGGAAAAAATTCATCAGGCTACCTCCAGCCTTCGGGAGGTGATGACGAATATTGAACAGGCAAGTCAGGCGGTTAATAAAGGAGCAAAAACTCAGGAACAGGCGGTAGAGGAAGTCTTTACCGCGATGATGGAGATGAATTCCGCAATTCAGGGAATTAGCGAAAATGTAGAAACCCTGAGCTCAGCTGCGGATGAAAGCTCCAGCTCCATCTTTCAGATGAACGCTTCTATGAAGAGAATTTTTGAAACCATAGAAGCTCTGGACCGCTCCATCAATGAAACTTCCAGCTCCATCAATGAAATGATTGCTGCTGTTAATCAGGTAGCAGAAAATGTCAAAAACTTAAATGCGGTTACTGAGGAAACTGCCAGCAGTATGAACCAGATGTATCAATCCACCAAAGAAATTGAAAAACTCGCTAATGAAACTGCCCGGCTCAGCGAGGAGGTAAGTAACGACGCTCGGGAGGGAGCCCGGGCAGTGGACCATACCCAGCAGGGAATGAATCAAATTGCCAATGTGGTTAATCATGCTCAAGAGGTAATTAACCGATTAGGAAAAAGAGCCGGAGAAATCGGTAAAATTGTCCAGGTAATTGATGAAATTACCAATCAGACCAATCTTTTAGCTCTGAATGCTGCGATTATTGCCGCTCAGGCGGGCGAGCACGGTAAAGGATTTGCCGTGGTAGCGGATGAAATCAAACAACTGGCAGAAAGAACCGCCAGCTCTACCCGGGAAATTATTCTGATGATTAGAGCGGTACAAAAAGAATCCCAGGAAGCAGTCTCTGCTATTCAGGAAGGAACCAAATCGGTGGCGGAAGGAGTAGAGCTGAGCAATCAGGCAAAACTGGCTCTGGAGAAAATTCTCACCAGTATAGAGAACGCCACCCAGCAAGTAAAGAAGATTGCTCAGACCACTGTTGAACAGGCAACTGCCAGCCAGGAGATGAGCCGAGCAATGGAACAGGTAGCAGGAATGGTCAATGAAATCTCTATCGCTACTGTGGAACAAAGCAAAGGCGGAGCTTTAATCCTTAAAGCTACTGAAGAGATGAAAGAATCCAGCAGAAAAGTGAGGCAGACCACCGAGGAACAGGTAGAAGGCACCAAGATGATCAGTAAAGCAATTGAAAATATCACCGATATGCTTTACAACATCAACACCGCTCAGAAGGAGCAGAGAAAAGCAAGCGAACAGGTAATTCATCTAATGGAAAAAATCCGCCAGATCAGTCAGGAATCAGTAGAAAGTGCCCTCAGATTAGAAGAAGTGGTCAGAAAACTGGATGAAGAAGCTCAAAGACTGAGACAGGAAATCAGCCACTTCCAGATTTAAAATGAAGCCGGAACAAATCTTTAAGGACCTGCTCCAGCTCTATGATAAACTGGGGATTGAAATCCGTCTCCTTTCTCCAAATTCGCAAGATTATCCTCAGAGCGGGATGGTAAAAATTCGGGGGAAGAAAATATTTTTTCTCCAGACACAGCTTTCCCTGGAAGAAAAAATTGAACTTTTAAAAAAACATCTTAAAAATGAAGATTTAGATAAAATTTATTTAGTCCCCTTTCTAAGGAGATTTCTGGAAGATGAAAAAGAAGCCTGACCCGGAGTTAAAAAAATTACTTCCCTGGCTGGAGAAGTTTAGCCAGGCAAAAATCCTGGTGATTGGCGACCTGATGCGGGATATTTTTATCTGGGGAAAGGTTAAGAGAATCAGCCCGGAAGCCCCGGTGCCAGTGGTGGAAGTGGAGCGAGAGACCGCAATGCTCGGAGGAGCAGCTAATGTGGTCAATAACTTAATTGCTCTGGGCACCCAGATTTATTTAGCTGGAGTGGTCGGCGATGATGAGCCGGGAGAACTTTTGC
>CAZKMM010000112.1:0-8815 GCA_964553915.1 uncultured bacterium | reverse complement strand
TCAGAATCTCCTGCCAGTCCGCTGATGGTTAGATTTCCGGAAAAATTCAGCTCCGGATACAATTGATTTTTTACCTGCTGATTGCTCAAGCGAAGGTTCTCTAAAGATAAATTCAGCCCCTCCAGAATGTAGTTTCTCGCAAAAGCTTTTTTTAAAAATTCTTCTTTGTTGGGAAGATATTTTTCTGCCCGGGGCTGGTCTGCAGGAATAATGGTGGTGGCAAGCAGTTCTTCTTCGCTCTGAAAATATAAAAGTTGCTTTAAATTATTTTCTGCTCTTTTTAATTCTGCTTCGCTCTGAAGCAGGCTGGCACGGGTGCTTTCCAGATTTGCCTTTGCCTGAAGAAGTGATACCTCTGAGCCCACCCCGGCATCCAGCTGTGCCTGAGCCAGGCGAACCATCTCCTGAGCCCGCTCCAGGCTCTTTTCCATTACCTGATAGTTCATCCGAGCCCGCACCAGAGACCAGTAAGCATCCTCGGTTCGGGAAGCAATCTCCAGCGCCTTGCTCTTTAAATTCAGCTCCTTCTGTTTGTAATCATTGAACGCCTTTTCCAGCTCTATGGAGCGCCAGTTTAAAAGTCCGCCCTTTAAAATCGGCTGATATATGTTCAAAGAAAGGTCAGAATTATAGCTGGGATTTAAAGTCATAAAAGTAGAATTGGATTCCTGACGACTGCTCTGCCAGGAAAGAGAAACATTCCCGCCTGAGGGAATCATTACCCCGGTAGTAAGATTGAGATTGATGGATTTGGTCTCGGTGCCAAAAGCCGGCTGACTGCTCGGACGCTCCGAGCTGGAAAAATTGCTGTTGAGCTGGATATAAGGGTCATAATCCGCTTTTGCCTGCTGGATATTCATCCGGGCAATTTCCAGCTCCAGCCTCTGGCTTTTCAGCTCCGGATTATTCACCAGAGCCAGCTCCATTGCCTGTCTGAGGCTTAATGGAAGCTCCTTGGCACCAAGAGAAAAAAGAAAAAATAAACCCAACCCCCAAGTGATTAACTTGAGCTTCATTTTCTGCTCATATTATACTTTAAAATTTAACCTCGGGAACTTCTTTGGCAGATTCTGGCGCCTCAAAATAAGGCTTTTTCTCAAACCCGAACATTCGGGCAATTATTAACTGGGGAAACTTGCGAATATAAGCATTATATTCCTTGACCGCTTCATTATATCGTCTTCTTGCCACCGCAATTCGGTTCTCGGTGCCTGCCAGCTCATCCTGAAGCCGGATAAAATTCTGATTCGCCTTCAGCTCCGGATACCGCTCCACAATCACCAGAAGCCGGGCTAAAGCAGTGCTCAGCTCATTGCTCGCCTTGATTTTTTCCTGACGGGTCTGGGCACCTGCCAGCCTGGAGCGGGCTTCTGCCACCTTGATAAAAATCTCCTTCTCATGCCGGGCATAGCCCTTGACCGTCTCAACATAATTGGGAATTAAATCATTCCGACGCTGAAGCTGAACCTCTATCTCGCTCCAGTTCCGCTCCACCGTCTCATCCAGCTCCACCATCCGGTTATAAACATTGCATCCTCCCAAGCCCAGGCTGGAAAGAAAAAGGAGCAGAATTAAAGCTCTTGCTAATTTTTTCATCTCTTCACCTCCAAAAAAATTTTACCAGCTCCCTCCGGCACCGCCACCGCCAAAGCCTCCGCCACCAAATCCGCCAAATCCTCCGCCACTAAATCCCCCTCCACCAAACCCGCCATATCTTCTGAATCCGCCCAAGCCGAACAAAGGCAGAAACCAGAAAAATCCTCCGCCCAAGAAAAAAAAGAAAAGCAGAAAAATCGCCAGATTCACCCAGAAATACAGGGTTTCATTTCTGGGCGGAGCCGGAGCTGGTTTAACCGCAACCCCACCTTTCAGCTCCACTCCGGCATCCTGAGCAATAATCTGGGCAAGGGCATTTACCCCGTTAAAGATTCCTTCTTCATATTTGCCCTGACGAAAATAAGGGAGGATATATTTGTCCCGAATCTCTCCTACCAAGCCATCCGGCAATATCCCCTCCAAGCCATATCCGACCAGAATATACATCTTCCGGTCTTTGACCGCTATCACCATCAACACGCCGTTATCTTTTCCCTTTTTCCCGACTTTCCAGCTCTCTGCCACCTGCATTGCGTAATCAAAAATTGGCTCTCCCCCGGTGCTGGGAATGGTGAGCACTGCAATTTCTGCACTGGTCTTTGCTTCCAGCTCCACAATTAAGCTGGTAATCTTTGCTTCCTGCTCGGGAGAAATCACCCCGGCATAGTCATTTACCCATCCCCGGGGAGCAGGTATCTTTGCCTGAACAAGCCCCAGGAGCAATATAGCCAGAAAAAGATAAAAAATTCTCCTCATTGCTCCAGCTCTATTTCCAGCTGGTCAATCCAGCGGGCAAGATGCACCAGCTCATCTAACAAACCAGGCAAGATATTTACCACTTCAGATTTTTTGGGAAGTTTAGGATTCTGGCGAAGGGCAATTAACCAGGCAAGAGCAGGAAAATCTCCGCCAGTAAGTTCCTTCAGCACCGTGGTAGTCTCTTTCCCCTCCAGCTCTTTTTTCAAAAGCGCCATTGCCCGGAGCTGGGCAGAGATACTCCTGCTGGCATTGAGCAGTGCCTGAAGAAAATTTCGGGAAAAGCCGGGATGGGAAATGATTAACTCCCGAAGCCAGAGAAGGTTCTGCTTTAATTCCCGCTCCAGCTGAAGCCGAAGGTCGGAACGAGAAACTTCCAGGTGAGAAATGTAATCCTCTCCGAAAAGGAGCAGATGATGTCTTTTCATCTCCTCAAACTCTATGGGGAAAACATCCAGCGACCTTTGCAGATACTGCTCATCCACCACTATCGGGGTGGCAAAGCGATGAGCCCGATACCGCCTCATCATCTTTCCAATTTTAATCAAAGCCCCCAGCTCAACCTTTTCCAGAACCAGCAGGAGATTAATATCACTTTTTCCGGGAATAAATTCCCCTCGTGCCAGACTGCCGTAAACTAAAATGGATTTTAAATTTGCCCCCAGCTCCTTTTCCGCCTCAGCTTTAAACTTTTCTAAAAGCTTCCTTACCTTCTCCTCCATTGCTTGCCTCCTTAAAACCTAATAGGTCCTTTCTGAGCTTTTTCTGGCGGGTCAATCCCGCACAACCCGGCAATGGTTTTTGCCAGCTCCAAATAAGACCTCCGGCCCAGGTTTTTTCCTGGACTAATCCCGGCTCCTTTTAAATATAAAATTGCCTGCATCGGCTCGCTCTCGCTCCAGTAATGATGCTGACCGCCAAAAATCCCGGATTCAAACACCTTCCCTTCAACCTTATGAGAAAGCCCCACCTGATAGTTCGGCACCAGATAAATCTCCCCCCGAAAGGGAATTTCTCTGCTCTCCTCCACCAGGATAATATCCTTTAAAATCTTTCCCCGATAGTTTTCAAATTCCCGAGCGATTCTCTCAGCAAGCCTGGTTCGCTCCTCTTCTCTCACCACCCCGCCTCGCCTCCGGCTGTTAATCACAATATACCCGGAATTGCTCTGATGATAAACCGCCTGACTCCGCTCTAAGTTCGGACAGGATTTTTTCTCCTCCCAGACCAGATAACCTCGCTCTAAAAGAACCTGATTGGGATAAAAAGTGTGAAACACCGAAGCCATACCATGGTCAGATACTACTACCAGTAAATCATCTTTTCCTGCTTGCTCCAGAAACAATCCTAAAATTTTATCTGCCCAGATAAACATCCTCTTTACTATTGACTCAAGGATTTCCCTTATCTTGGGCTCAAGCTCCACCTCTGGCTCCAGCCAGCTGGCAAAAAGATGCAGGGCGGTATCTATGCCCGGAAAGTAAAAAAATCCCACCTCAAAATCTATCTTTTCCAGGCTATATTTTATTGCCCGGAAAAAATGCTCCCCTACCAGCTCCAGGGTTTTTGCCAGCATTCTTTCTGCTTCTCCCTCTCCGCCCTGAGCAATGGTCTTTCCGAATTTCCCCTGCCAGTAAGAATAAGCTCCCCCACCTGCCACAAACGCTCCAGCATTTTCCAGATATTCCTTTGCAATTTCCCGGGGATGAGAAAAAATTCGGTTAATGCCGGTAGCAAAATAAATTGGAGCTGATTTTGAGCCTGGAGCATTCAACCTCAGAAGATAAACCCCGGCATTCTTTTCAGGTAGGAGATTAAGCTCAGAACCGCTTCTTTTAGGAAGGGAAATTTGAACCCGCTCTTTTTTGGAAAGAGCCAGCTCCACTTTTCGCCCGGGCTTTTCACTCTGGATGACTTTTTCCTCTGCCAGCTTCTGGCTGAAGGCTTCTATTACAATCAGCCGGTCAGAAAAATCTTTGCCAAAAAGCTTTTCCTGACAATAAGGTTCCACCGGCACCGAAAGGGGGAAATGAAGCATAAGCACCTTCTTTCTGGCTTTAAGAAAGCTCACCCATAAAGGCTCAGCTTTTAGCCTCCGGGCATCAAATCCCATTACTTTTTTCCAGGGATGAACCTCACCTTTAATAATCTCTGGCACCTCAAAGCTGATGATATTATGCTCGGTTGCCGGACATCCGCAAAAGAGCCCGGCATGAGCCGGAGGAGTGGTGGCATCTGGAAAAGGAGCAACCAGTCCCCGGGCATAACCTGCCTGTTTTTCTAATTTCTGGAAATTTTTTAGCTCCCATTCTTTTTTAAACCGGGCAAGCAAATAGTAAGGCAAAGCATCCAGACTTAAAAGATATATTCTTTTGGGCATTGCTGGTTCAGATTTGAAAAAATTTAACTATTATGTTTGGGATGGTCGTCTTCAAAAAGATAACGAAGAATCTCCTCTGCCAGCTGGTCATTCTCTGCTTCTTCCAGGCAATCATCACAGGGAATCTGGTCTGCTTCTAAAACTTCCAGCTCGCTTGGGGGCTCATCAAAAATCACCTCCAGTGGCTGACCGCACAGGGGACAGAAAGTATCCAGCACCCAGCAAAGTCGGTCCAGACCGATTTCTGGGTCAAAAATAATCTTCTTTTTTAATCTCCTCATAATATCCTCTGCCATCTTCCAAACCTCCATTTTGAGGATATAGCAATTAAAAACTTAGTCAAATCCAAACCCAAAAGCAGGGGAAAAAATAAAAAGGAGGGCTCCTAAAAAAGAGCCCTCCTGATAAACTCTCGGGGAGAGGATTTAGAACAAGCCTTTCACTCTTCCGGTTCTTACATCCACATCTATTCTCCTGAATGCCGGGTCCGAGGCGGTTCCGGGCATCAGGCTGATGGCACCAGCCACGGGCACGACAAATCCGGCTCCACCATAAATCAGAACATCCCGCACCGGCAGAATCCACCCCTTGGGTCTGCCTTTTATGTTCGGGTCGTGGCTCAGGCTCAGGTGAGTCTTAACCATACAACAGTGGAGCTTTCTCAATTCCGGATCCTCATCCACCATTTTTGCCTTGGCTTCTGCCTCTGGCGACCAGCTGACTCCATCAGCTCCATACACCTCTTTGGCAATAGCTTCTACTTTCTTTTTGAGGGAAAGATTCTCGGAATAGAGGAATTTAAACTTGCTCTTTTCTTTCACCGCCTCCATCACCGCATCTGCCAGCTCCAGAGCTCCCTCACCACCTTTGAGCCAGTGCTCACTTACCGCCACCCGGGCTCCAGCTTTTTCAGCAATTCTCCGCACCGCCTTGATTTCATTCTTGGTATCCAGATAGAAGGAATTAATGCAGACCACCGGAGTGATTCCCGCCTTCTTCACGGTCTCAATGTGAGCAACCAGGTTCTCACAGCCCTTCTCCACCAGCTTGAGATTCTCTTTGGTATAAGCCTCATCCAGAGGTCTGCCGGGAACAACCTTGGGACCACCGCCGTGCATCTTAAGAGCACGAATAGTAGCAACAATAACCGAGCAATGCGGGGTTAAACCACTGATTCTGCACTTAACATTCCAGAACTTTTCAAAACCAATATCTGCACCAAAGCCACTCTCAGTAATATGGTAATCAAACAGCTTAAGACCAATCATATCCGCAATGATTGAAGACTGCCCCACCGCGATGTTGGCAAATGGACCTGCATGAACAAATACCGGCTGACCTTCCACGGTCTGCATCAGGTTAGGATTGATCGATTCCAGCATAAGAGCAGTCATTGCTCCATCAACTTCCAGGTCACCGGTAGTGACCGGGTCGCCATTTTTGTTGAAAGCAACAATAATTTTGCTCATCCGCTCCCGCATATCCTTGAGTCCGGTGGTGACCGAAAGAATAGCCATCACCTCGGAGCTGACCGAAATTTGAAAACCAGACTGCATCATAAATCCATCCATCTTCCCGCCCAGACCAATGATGATGTTGCGAAGTGCCTGGGCACAGAAATCCATTGCCCATTTCATCTCTACCCTTCTCGGGTCAATGTTGAGTCTTTTAAGTTTTTTCTTGCGCAGGATAGCATCATCATAATTGAATTCGTGCTGAAGCCGGGAGGTAACCGCTACCATCGCCAGGTTATGGGCATTGGTCACCCGGTCAATATCACCGGTCAAGCCAAGAGAAAAGGCACTTAAAGGAATAACCTGAGAAAGTCCGCCCCCAGCCGCGCTTCCTTTGATGTTAAAAGTGGGTCCGCCTGAAGGCTGACGAATAGCACCCCCTACATTCACTCCCCGTTTTGCCAGTCCCTGAATTAATCCTACCGAGGTTGTGGTCTTGCCCTCTCCTAAAGGAGTTGGGGTGATAGCGGTGACCTCAATGTAGTATCCGTCTTTTTTGTCTTTGAGGCGATTCAAAACTTTCGCATAGTCAACTTTTCCGTAGTAGTGTCCATAAGGGAGCAACTCCTCTTTTTCCAAGCCCATTTCCTCTCCCAGTTGATGCACAGTTTTGATAGTGGTTTTTTCTATCGCCTCGGAGATCTGCCAGTCTGCCATTTTTGTCGGGTCCAACCTCGGCTTCTTTTTTGATTTTGCCATTTTTCTACCTCCTTTTTTAATTTTTTAAGGTATAGAAATACCCCTTTAATTTTTTAAACAAAAATTTATACTCAAATAAGAGAACTCCGCCTGATAGGAGAAAAAATCTTATATGATGTTTGCGTTTTAAATTTGCCATAATTTTCTGAATTTGTCAAGCCTTAATTGAGGATTTTTCCAAAAATCTCATAATTTCAGCTAGTGAGGGAGCGGAAAAACTTGACCAGATATTCCGGATGGGAGCGGAGTGAGCGCCAGTATTTACGAACAAACCGGAACGGATGCCGATAAAGAAAAGCCAGATTTATGCTCCAGAAAGCCCGGCGATGGATTTTAAATAACTCCTCCGCAAAAGGCTCTGCCAGATGAAGTCGGGGAAGATAATAATTATTTGCATTTTCAAAATCATAATCCGAACCAAGCGCTCCCATTCTTCTGGCTTGCTCTGCCAGAGGAGTTCCGGGTAGAGGCGTAAAGATGAAAATATAACAGCGGTCAAGCTCCAAAGAACGGGCATATTCAATGGTATGATAAATCTGCTCCCGGGTCTCTCCTGGAAAACCGATGATAAAATATCCGCTCGTCTCTATCCCCAGCTTTTTAATCACCTTTACCATCTCCCTGGTCCGTTCTAAATCAACCGGCTTTTTGACGATTTTTTTTAAAACTTCATCATCCCCACTTTCCACTGCCACAGTGAGTTCATAACATCCGGATTCCTTCATCAGCTCCAGCATCTCTTCATCAAGGGTCCAGACCGCAATCCCGTTCGGGGTATTCCATTTTAAATTCAGCCTCTCCTCTATCATCCCTTGAAAAATTTTTCTTGCCCGCCCCTTGCGAGCGGTGAGATTGTCATCTTCAAATTTTACCTCTTCCAGATTATAACGCTCCTTTAATTCCTTGAGCTCAGAAATGACATTTTCCGGGGAGCGAGCCCGATAGCGTCCTCCCCAGTGAATGGTAGAGGAGCAAAACTGACACCGATAGGGACATCCCCGGCTGGTGGCAACTGCCAGGTTTCTGGAAGAGCGGGAAAGACTCTGCATCGGAATATTTATCTTAAAATACTTTTCTACCGGAAAGAGATGGCGGGCAGGAAAAGGAAGCTGGTCTAAATTCTCCAGATAGCTCCTTTGGGGATGAACCCAGACTTTTCCTTCTTCTTTAAATGCCAGCGAAGGAATCTCTTTCAAATTATTACCCTGATTCAGGGCTTGAATTAAACCGCTTAAAGCCTGCTCCCCTTCGCCCAGAACAATAAAATCCAATTCCGTGCTCAAAAGACAGGATTCGGGCAAAAAAGAAGGATGAGTGCCTCCGCAAACCGTTAATATCTCCGGAGCCTGGTTTTTTAAATCTTTTACCAGCTGGCGAATGATGGAAAACTGGCTGGAAAACAAGCAGGAAAATCCCACCAGGTCCGGCTCAAATTCCAGAATTCGGGAAATAATCTCAGAATTGCTCAGTCCAAAGCGAATCAACCCCTCTCCCAGGTCTATAATCTGCTTATATCCCTCCAGGGCGCAATCCAGCACCCCAACCTCCACCTGCTCACCGAGCCAGCCAGCAAGACTGGCAATTCCTAAAGGAAGCTCACAAACATTATTGGTAAATTTAGCATTGATGACCGGAGGATAGACCAAAAGCACCCGCTCTATTTTTCTTTTCCCGCCTGGCATCAGATAAAATAATATTTTGATTTGCTCCTGTTGTCTAGAAAAAAACAAAAAGCATTGAAGAGAGTCAATTTGAGTGTTAAAATTATAAAAGTTAAAGATAATCAGGAGGCAAAGGGATTTGAAAAAGGACTTTCTTAAGAGCTTGTTTTCCTTTCTTTTTTTCCTGGCTCTGATTGCGGTTTTTGCCT
>CAZKMM010000111.1:0-8872 GCA_964553915.1 uncultured bacterium | reverse complement strand
TTAGTGATTGTTAAGCCGACCTATATGATAGGAGAATGGGATACCAAACCAACCAGCGGACAGATGATTATTCAGGTTGCAAAAGGAAGAGCATTGGGCTATCCGGGCGGTGGAAATAATTTTGTGGATGTTTTAGATGTCTGCGAAGGAATGAGGCTGGCAATGGAAAAAGCAGAGAGTGGAGAGGATTTCATCTTGGGAAATGAGAAGGGAAATATGACTTATAAGGAATTTTTTGCTCTGGTGGCAAAGATTGCCGGGGTATCTCCACCCAAGTTTGAAATCCCTTATTCCCTGGCAGTGCTGGGGGGATATTTTTTTGACATTCTTGGTCGGGTCTTCAGGTTTGAGCCTGATGTTAATTCCATCACTGCCCGAATGGGCTATGCACCACATTATTTTTCAGCCAGAAAGGCAATTGAAAAATTGGGAATGCCACAATCTCCAATTGAAGGAGCAATTGAACGGGCGCTTAAATGGTTTACTAAATACGGGTATTTACAATTTTAAAGGGGGAAAGAGCAAATGAGGAGAGTAAGCGCCTGGATTTTGGTTTGGGGCTTAATTTTAAATTTGGGGTTAATCGCTGCCAAGAAAAAACCAAAGCTTAGCCCGAAGCCAGAAGCTCAATCCAGCCCCCCGCCGGTTTGCAGTTTTTCCAAAATAATTATAACTCCGGAGCTGGTAAATGACCCGGAGGTTTATGCCGGTTCTGGCAAAGAGATATATTTTCAGGCGGTTGCCTATGATGAGATGGGAAGGGAAGTTCCTGCTCATCTTAAATGGTATTTTCGGGGACTGCCTCAAGAGGAACAGCTAACTGAGGTAGCCGGGCACAAGATTATAGGAGCAGATTCCAAGGCGGTGTTTCTGGCAGAAGGACTGGCAAGCGGGGTTTTTAGAATTGCCGCTGAGGCAGTGGACTGCGTGGACCAATATGGTCGTCATCCCCGGGGGATAGCCAGGATAGTTGTTTATCCTGACCCTTCTCAGGTAGCAATTTGTGGACCGATTCTGGCTAAATACGGGGAGCGAGAAATTACCAATGAAACCGTGCTTGGATTTATCAATTTTATTCTCCAGGCATATATTTATGGTCCTCAAGATTTGAAAGGCTATAAAGTCCGGTTTTATCTAAATGGTAAGAGAATAAAGCCAGATAGAAAATTGATCTATAATAAAAAACTCACTCCTCAATTTGAGCAGGAGGCTGGATACTGGTCCTGGATGCCGGTCTGGCTCGCCCCCGGCGATTATTATGCATATTACGAATTAGTTAAAGATGACCAGCCGGTCTGCTCCTCAACCAGCACTTATTTCACCGCTCGGTGAGAAGAACAAACTGCTTCTACGGTTTTTAAAAAAAGCAATTCTTTGATAAGATTGGTAATGCAATGGAAGAGTTTTTTTCTAATTTAAGCTCCCGGCTTGACTTGGTATCTTTATTAAAGATCGGGATTATCATTTTAACCTCGGTTATTTTGCTTTTAATTTACAACTGGTTAATTGGTCGGTTTCAACATTTTCTCGCTCGGGGCATCAAAAGAGAAGAAGCTTCTAAAAGGGCAATTACTTTAAGCAGAATTCTGAAAAGCTTAGGATTTGCTTTAATTATTTTAATTGGTTTGATGATGGTTCTTTCTGAGCTAAAAATAGACATCAAGCCAATTATTGCGGCTGCGGGAGTGGGAGGAATTGCTCTTGGCTTTGGGGCACAGAGCTTGATCAAAGATTTAATCAGTGGCTTTTTCCTGATTCTGGAAAATCAGATTCGGGTGGGGGATGTGGTGAAGATTGGGGATTTATCCGGGGTGGTGGAGGATATTCGGCTTCGGGTAATTCTGCTTCGGGACCTGGCAGGAAACCTTCACATTATCCCTCACGGCAATATCTCTCAGGTAACCAATATGACCCATAGCTTTTCCTATTACCTTTTTGACTATGGGGTGGCTTATAAGGAAAATATAGAAAGAGTAATAGAGGTGATTAGAGAAGTAGCAGAAGAGCTCAGGTCAGACCCGGATTTCAAGGGGGATATTCTGGAACCAGCAGAGATTTTAGGGCTGGAGCGTTTTGAGGATTCTGCGGTGGTGGTTCGGGGAAGAATTAAAACCAAGCCCTTGAAACAATGGCGGGTGGGAAGGGAGCTGAATCTCAGAATCAAAAAGCGTTTTGACCAGCTGGGGATTACTATTCCTTTTCCCCATTGCACAGTATATTTAGAAGAGAGGAAGGAAAATTAACTTGGGAGGCGAAAGAAATGAAAGCCATAACAAATTTTAGTTTGTGGTTGTTCGTAATGGTGCTTGCTCTGGTTTTTTCCTGCGACCCTTACAAGGAGGGGAATCAATATCTTCGCCAGAGAAACTATCAAAAAGCCATAGAATATTTTGAGGCAAAGCTTAAGGAAAAACCTAATGACCCGGTGCTTCATAACCAGCTCGGATATGCTTATTCCAAGTTAGGGAAATATAAAAAAGCCATTGAGCATTATCAAAAGGCAGTTGAATTAAAGCCGGATTATTCAGAAGCCCATTATAATCTCGGTCATATTTATGCAGAGAAAACGGTTCTCAGGCTGGAGGATGCTATTAAGGAATTAACTAAAGCCATCGAGCTTCGATCGGATTATGCCAAAGCTTACAATGACCGGGGTTTAGTCTATGCTTGGCTAGGAGATTTTGAAAAAGCCAAGCAGGACCTGCAAAAAGCCCTTAAATTAGAGCCCAATAATGAAACTTATAAATATAATATGGAATATTGCCAGCGGATGGAAGATATTTTTAAAGCCCAGCAAAAGACCCGGTCTCAGAAACCCCAAAATCCGGAAGATATTCAGCCTCAATCGGGAAAAACCAAGAAAAAATAAAATATCGCTTTCCAGCCAAAGCAGGGATTTTGATTACACTACTTGTGTTAAACGGAGTTCTTATTCAGGAGGTATTTGATGAAAAAACTTATGAGTGGAAACCAGGCAATAGCTCGAGGAGCTTGGGAAGCGGATTGTGAAGTTGCCTGTGCTTATCCTGGCACCCCGAGCACTGAAATACTGGAATCCATCGCAGAATATCCGGAAATCAAAGCGGAATGGAGTACCAATGAAAAAGTTGCCCTGGAAGTTGCCTGCGGGGCCAGTTATGCGGGTGCCAGAGCCCTGGCGGCAATGAAACATGTTGGGCTGAATGTTGCCTCAGACCCCCTCTTTACCCTTTCTTATACCGGAATTAAAGGCGGGCTGGTAGTAGTTACCTGTGATGACCCGAATCTTTATTCCAGCCAGAATGAGCAGGATAATCGTCATTATGCCTGCTCTGCCAAATTGCCAATGCTGGAGCCTTCTGATAGTGATGAAGCAAGGAGATTCACCAAACTTGCCTTTGAACTTTCAGAAAAGTATGATTGTCCGGTTCTTATCCGTTCCACTACCAGAATCTCTCACGGACAAAGTTTGGTGGAGCTGGAGGATAGAATTCCGTCCCCGGTCAAAAAAGGATTGGACCGAGACCCGGCTAAATATGTGATGTTGCCGGGCTATGCCCGTCCCCGGCATCCCAGACTAGAAGAAAGGATGAAGAAACTGAAGGAATTTGCGGAAAGCTTCCCGGAGAATCGGATGGAGCTGGGAGATAAAAAAATCGGTATCATCTCCAGCGGAATTGCTTATCAATATGCCCGGGAGGCTTTTCCTGAAGCGAGTTTTTTGAAGCTGGGAATGGTCTGGCCTTTGCCAGAAAATCTGATTAAAAAATTTGCCAATCAGGTGGAGAAACTCTATGTCGTGGAAGAGTTAGACCCGTTTCTGGAAGACAATATCAGAGCAATGGGTTTAAATCCTGTTGGTAAAGAGGTTTTTCCGATTTGCGGGGAACTCAGCCCGGAGCTGGTAAAAAAGGGAATTCTGGGAGAAGGAGCAGTAAAAGAGCTCAAATTTGATACTTCTATCCCGGCTCGCCCCCCGAATCTTTGTCCTGGCTGTCCTCACCGGGGAGTGTTTTATGTGCTGAAAAAACTTCGGGCTTTTGTCTGCGGAGATATTGGCTGTTATACCTTAGCGGCTCAGCCTCCGCTTAAATCTCTTCATACCTGTCTTTGTATGGGAGCAGGGGTAGGACAGAGCTTTGGAATGGAAAAGGTTTTGGGAAAGGAGGAAAAAATTGTTGCGGTGATTGGTGATAGCACCTTTTTCCATTCAGGAATCACCCCGCTGATAGATATTGTTTATAATCAGGGCGAGGCAACCATTATTATTCTGGATAATCTCACCACCGCGATGACTGGCAGACAGGGGCATCCCGGCTCTGGTCTCAGTATTTATAACAAACCTGCTAAAAGAATTCTCCCGGAAAAGCTGGGCGAAGCTCTGGGGATTGAGAAAGTAGAAATAATCAATCCTTACAACTTAAAAGAAACCGAACAAGTGATAAAACGAGAAATGGAAGCGAAAAGACCCTCGCTTATTATTGCCCGTTCCCCCTGTGTCCTGATTCCAGAATTCAAAAAAGTAAAAAAATCTCCGTTGAAAGTGGATCTGGAAAAATGCAATGGGTGTAGGGTTTGTCTTCAGCTTGCCTGTCCGGCAATTACCTGGAGAGAAGAGACCGAAAAAGAAAAAAAGCGTAAAGGTTATGCTCAGATTGACTCATTATTCTGCACTGGCTGTGAAATATGCGCTCAGATTTGCAAACAGGAAGCAATTATTCGGGAGGAGTAAAAATGGCAGTTACTAATATTTTGATGGTTGGAGTTGGAGGTCAGGGAATTATTTTAGCAAGCACTATCCTGGCAGAGGTAGCAGTAGCTAATGGCTTTGATGTCAAAAAGAGCGAGATTCACGGAATGGCACAGCGAGGCGGAGCGGTGTCTTCTCATATCCGGTTCGGTGAGAAAGTTTATTCACCGCTTATTCCGGCAAGAGAAGCAGATATTCTTTTTGGGGCTGAGCTTCTGGAAACCTATCGCTGGCTCCCTTATCTGAAGCCGGGGGGTAAGATTATTACCAGTCTTCAGAAAATTGACCCGCCTCAGGTATTTCGGGGAGAGATGAAATATCCTGCTGGGCTGGAGGAGAAACTGCGAGAAAGAGACCCTGATTTAATTGCCATAAATGCTTTAGAAGAAGCAATAGCTTTAGGAGAGTCTCGCACTGCCACGGTGCTTTTATTGGGAGCTTTAAGTCATCTTTTGGAATTCAGGCTGGAAAGCTGGCTGGAGAAGGTTAAAGATTTAGTGCCCAGGAAGGCGGTAGAGATTAACCTTCAGGCTTTTCAAAGAGGCAGGGAGTTAACTTCTTGAAATTTTCTCCAGATTTGTGTTAAAATTGAGCCAAATTTTTTTCAAGGAGAGAAAAAATGATTTGGAGCAGGGAAGAAACCTTACCCAGAAAAGAGCTCAGAGAACTTCAGCTGGAGCGGTTAAAAGCGGTTGTAGAGAGGGTTTACGAAAGAGTGCCTTTTTATAAGAAAAAGTTTGACCAGGCAGGAGTTAAGCCCGGCGATATTAAAGACCTTAGGGATATCCGTAATCTTCCTTTTACTACCAAAGATGACCTGCGGGATAATTATCCTTTTGGGATGTTTGCGGTGCCGATGACCGAGGTGGTGCGGGTGCATGCCTCCAGCGGAACCACAGGAAAACCCACAGTAGTGGGATATACCAGAAAAGATGTTGAAACCTGGGCGGATTTAATGGCAAGAGCTCTGGTGGGCGCCGGAGTGCACGAGGGGGATATAATTCATAATGCCTATGGTTATGGCTTGTTTACCGGTGGACTCGGCTTTCATTATGGAGCGGAGAAACTGGGAGCCACTGTAATTCCTATCTCCGGAGGAAATACCCAGAGGCAACTTATGATTATGCAGGATTTTGGTTCCACAGTGCTGTGCTGTACCCCAAGTTATGCCTTGAACCTTGCGGATGTCATTGAACAGCAGGGGCTTGACCTGAAAAAATTTAAACTCCGGGTAGGAATCTTCGGGGCAGAGCCCTGGAGTGAGCGGATGCGAGATGAAATTCAAAAGAGACTTAACATCAAGGCGCTGGATATTTATGGTTTATCAGAGGTGATTGGTCCCGGGGTGAGCTGTGAATGCATAGAAGCGCAGTCCGGTCTTCATGTTTATGAAGACCATTTTCTGGTGGAGGTGATAGACCCGGAGACCGGAGAGGCGCTTCCCCCTGGAGAAGAAGGGGAGCTGGTTTTTACCACTTTGACCAAAGAAGTTTTCCCCTTGATTCGCTATCGCACCCGGGACATCAGTAGATTAATTCCAGACCCCTGTGTTTGTGGGAGGACTTTCTATCGGATGGCGAGGGTGACGGGAAGAACTGATGATATGCTGATTATTCGCGGGGTTAATGTCTTTCCCAGCCAGATTGAGCATGTGCTTTTAAATATAGAAGGCTTGGAGCCCCATTATCAGATTATTGTTGACCGCAGGGGGGCTTTAGATGAATTAGAGGTCCAGGTTGAGGTGAGTGAAAAGGTTTTTTCTGATGAGATGAAAAGGCTGGATGAACTGAAAAGAAGAATTGAACACGATTTAAAGGATTTTCTTGGGGTAGGCGCCAAAGTTACTCTGGTGGAGCCGAGAACCATTCAACGGTTTGAAGGCAAGGCAAAAAGAGTGATTGATAAAAGAAAATTTTAAGCACTGGCGAGGAGGAAAGAAATATGAAGGTTAAACAAATTTCTGTTTTTATGGAAAACAAGCCCGGGCGTCTGGCAGAGATGGCAAGCACATTAGGAGAAGCAGGGATAAATATAATGGCATTGACCTTGGCGGAAAGCTCTGATTTTGGGGTGGTGAGAATGATTGTCAGTGATTTTGAAAAAGCCTGCCAGGTATTGCGGGAGAAAAATTTTACTGTGACCGAAACCGAGGTTTTAGCCATAGAAATCCCAGACCGTCCCGGCTCTCTGGGAGAAGTGCTGAAAGTGTTTGCCCAAAAGGGACTAAATGTTGAGTATATGTATGCCTTTGTTACCCGGAAAGAAGATGCTCTGATTGTATTTCGGTTTGATGACCCGGATAAAGCGGTGGAGGTGCTAAAAGATACCAAGGTTAAAATTTTAAGTAATGAGGAGGTTCTTGCTCTGGTTCAATGACTCAGGCGAGCGAAAAAATCGAACACCGAATCTGGAATCCTCGCTATGAGCAGATGAGTGAAGATGAACGGGCACAGCTTCAACTGGAGCGACTTCAAGCCACTCTTCAACGGGTGTATCGCAATGTTCGATTTTATCGGAAGCGGTTTGAGGAGATCGGTTTTGAGCCAGAGGATTTAAAAGATTTTTCAGACTTATCCAGACTTCCTTTTACCACCAAAGAGGACCTGAGAGATAACTATCCCTATGGTCTGTTTGCGGTTCCGCTCAGAGAGGTGGTAAGGATTCATTCCTCCAGCGGAACCACCGGAAAACCCACTGTGGTGGGATACACCAAAAATGACCTGGATTACTGGTCTGAGCTGGTGGCGAGAATTCTGACTGCTGGAGGAGTCACCGCAGATGATGTGGTGCAGATTGCCTTTAATTATGGAATGTTCACTGGCGGGTTTGGACTTCACTATGGAGCGGAAAAGATTGGTGCCAGTGTGATTCCAATGTCCAGTGGCAATACCAAAAAGCAGATTTTGATTATGCAGGATTATAAAACCACTGCTCTGGTCTGCACTCCCAGTTATGCGCTTTATCTGGCGGAGACAGTGGAGGAGATGGGAGTTGACCCCAAGAGCCTTTCTCTTCGCTGGGGATTGTTCGGGGCAGAGCCCTGGAGTGAGCGGATGCGGGAAGAAATAGAATCCCGACTTTATATTACCGCCACCGATAATTATGGTTTAAGCGAGGTGATTGGACCCGGAGTTGCGGGTGAATGTCTTTGCAAAAATGGAATGCATATCAATGAGGATGCTTTTATTGTGGAGGTAATAGACCCAGAAACTCTGGAGCCGGTCCCAGAAGGAGAATGGGGCGAGCTGGTGATTACCACGATTCATAAAGAAGCATTTCCAGTCATCCGCTATCGTAGCCGGGACATTAGCAGAATTATATCTGAAAGATGTGAATGTGGTCGCACTACCAGAAGGCTTGCCCGAATTAGAGGAAGGACCGATGATATGTTGATTATCCGGGGGGTTAATGTTTTTCCCAGCCAGATTGAAGAGGTTTTGATGAGAATAGAAGGGGTGGAGCCCCATTATCAGCTAATTGTTGACCGGGTCAATAATTTAGACACCTTGGAAATTCTGGTGGAATGCAATGAAAAGATAATGACTGATATGGTGAAAAAATTAGAAGAGCTCCAGAAGCAGATTGAACGGGAGATTAAAGAACTTTACCAGATAAGTGCTCGGGTGCGCCTGGTGGAGCCAAGAAGCATCCAGAGATTTGAAGGAAAAGCTCAAAGGGTTATTGACAAAAGGAAGCTTTAAAATCTAAAAAGAAAGGGGGGATGAACCGGGAAGAGAAAGCATTTTTTAAGCATCAATAATTAAAAAACGAGGAAAAAGGAGGGGAGACGATGAAGAAAATCATATTGGTTTGTGGAATAATTTTAATTGTATTTTTTGGAGCAAGTTTGGTTCAGGCAGGAGATTTAACAGGAAGATTTGATACCTATTTTTATGGGTATATCAAGGTGGATGCGGTTTATATGGATGCCAAGGCGGTTCAGAGCAATTATCTGGTATTAGTTCCACCTGGGAATTTACACGATGGTTTTAAACCTTTTAAACAAAATGAAGATTTCACAAAAAATAAAGAAGATTCCTCTTTTTCAGTAACTGCTCGTCAGAGCCGGTTTGGGTTCAAAATTAAAGGACCTGGCTTTGGCAAAGAAGGACAGATTCTGGGAAGACTGGAGATGGATTTTTA
>CAZKMM010000110.1:0-8934 GCA_964553915.1 uncultured bacterium | reverse complement strand
AGAGGTGCTCCAGCATCTGGTAGAGTATCTGTAAAATGAGCTTACCCCGGAACTTCACCAGGCAATTCAGGGTCATATAGAAAAATGTCCTTTTTGCCAGAGGCTGATTGAGAGTTATAAACGAACCATTGCTTTATTTCAAAAAGCCAATCATATAGAGCCTCCTGAAGGTTCAAAGGAAAGGGTGAAAAAGAAAATTATAGCTCAGATGGTAAAACAAACCGATGTCTAGGATTGAGGAAAAAATTGCCCAGCTGAGAAGAGAGCTGGAGGAAAAACTTGCCCGGGAAAGAGAGCTTTTTGAACATCTGGAAGAACTTGCTCTGGAGCAGGTCCCTTTCTGGGTGGTGGATGTTGAGACCACTGGCTCAAATCTGGAACAGGACCGGGTGATTGAGGTGGCCGCAATTAAGGTCCAGCAGGGGCAAATGCAGAGGGTAATTTCCACTCTGGTGAACCCGGGAAGACCAATTCCGGTTTTTATTCAGAGGTTAACCGGTATTACCAATCAAATGCTTTATGGAGCGCCTCCTCCAGAAGAGGTTTTTCCCTGGCTTTTTTCTCATCTCCGTCGTGGAGTTTTTGTTGCCCATTATGCCAGTTTTGACCGGGGGTTTGTTGACCAGGAAGCCCGCCGGCTGGGTATTTCTCCGCTCACCCTTCCCAGCCTGTGCACGGTTCGGCTGAGTCGGAGACTTATCTCAGAGCTTCAGAGTTATTCCTTGGACTCGATTGCCTGGTATTTTGGCCTGGAGTTCGGTAGAGCCTCCAGCCCAAGAAGCAGGCACCGGGCACTGGGAGATGCCTGGGTTTGCGCCCGGGCATTTCTTTCCCTGCTGGAGCTGGCAAAGAAAATCGGGCTGAGCCAGTTCGGAGAGTTGAAGAAGCTGGAATCTATGCCTATTAAAAAAGCCCGTCAACTCTGCCTGCGATGAGAAGTTCTGGAATTATTACCCTCACCACAGATTTTGGTCTTAAAGATGCCTATGTCGGGACAATGAAAGGGGTAATTCTCTCTATTTTTCCCCAAGCCCGTCTGGTGGATATTACCCACGAGGTAGAACCGCAAAATATCCTGCAGGCTCGGTTCCTGCTCCGGAATTTTATTAGCTATTTCCCAAAAGGAACCGTGCATCTGGTGGTGGTTGACCCGGGAGTAGGAAGCGAGCGAAGACCAATTCTGGTAGAAAGCCAGGGGCAATTTCTGGTGGGACCGGATAATGGGGTCTTTACGGATTTTTTTCCGGATTCTGCTGGTATCTTTCACCTGAATAAAAGCGAGTTTTTTCTGGAAAAAATCAGCCAGACCTTTCACGGAAGAGATATTTTTGCTCCTGCCAGTGCTCATCTCGCCTCGGGCAGAGAGCCTGAGGAGATGGGAGAGCCAATCACAGACCCGGTCTCCTTTCCTTTCCCGAAGCCAGAAAAACAGGGCAATCTGCTTCTGGGAGAAGTAATCTATATTGACCGGTTCGGAAATTTAATCACCAACCTTCCTGGGGAAGAAATTCCAGAAAACGCGCTGATAAGAATTGTTGGGAAGGAAATTCCCGGGCTTTCTAAAAGTTATGCCCAGCATTCCCCGGGCACGCTTCTGGCAATAATCGGAAGTAGCGGTTTTTTGGAAATTTCCCTGGCAAATGATAATGCTTCGCTTCGGCTCAAAGCCGGGGTGGGTCAGCCAGTAGAGGTAATCCTTCCAGAAAAATAAAAAATCATTCCTCCCGACCCACCTTTTCATTGAAGAATTTTTTAAGTTTTTGATATGCGCCCGAACCCAGCCACTGGTCCGCAATCTTCAAAACCTGCTCCAGTGCTTGAAATAAATCTTTATCTGAGGGCCAGTTTTCTAAAATTACCTCTTTGGGAACTGATTTCAGGAGCCGGTTAGTGGTCCAGACCGCAAGCACCAGGTCATCTGCATATCCTACCGGTCCCAGAAACCCCTCTGGAATAATATCCACCGGAGAAATGATATAAGCTACCACCAGACCGAGTCGGGCTTTTTCCTTAAAAGGCACCCGCTCATCCATTAAAAGCCGGAGCAAAAGATAAAAGAAATCCGGAAGCAAAAGCAGATACTCCAGATATTGATAATCCTTTCCCTTATCTTCTGCCCAGCGGTGAATCCGCTGGCGAAGTTCCCGATAAAAATCCATCCGCTCCATTCTGCTCCTCCTTAATTTATCCAGCCCGTGGGTGACGAAGCTGGTATTCCTTGATTAATCTCTGACGGTCCAGGTGGGTATAAATCTGAGTGGCGGTAATAGAAGAATGCCCCAAAAGAACCTGAACCACCCGCAAATCCGCTCCTCCTTCTAATAAATGAGTGGCAAAAGAATGCCGGAGGGTATGAGGAGAAATCTCCCGCGAGATGCCAGCTTTTAGAGCAGTCTTTTTCACCAGCTTAAAAACCGATTGCCTGCTCAGGGGCTTTCCTCCCTTCCGAACAAAAACATACCTGCTCGTCCCCCCAGGGTCAAGCTGAGGTCTGCTTTCTTTTAAATATCTTTCCAGCCATTCCCTGGCAATCTCGCCAATCGGAACCAGCCTTTCCTTTTTCCCCTTTCCGTAAATCACCAGATAATCTGCTTGAAGATGGAGCTGGTCCAATTGAAGTCCCACCAGCTCACTTACCCGAAGCCCACAGGCATAAAGCAGTTCTAAAATTGCCCGGTCTCTGATTCCCCGGACACTTC
The DNA here is from genome assembly GCA_964553915.1 of uncultured bacterium. Lineage (GTDB taxonomy): Bacteria > RBG-13-61-14 > RBG-13-61-14 > RBG-13-61-14 > DRUE01 > CAZKMM01. Next base: position 6,235 of record CAZKMM010000110.1, on the reverse strand, counting down.
GGGCTTCGCAGGTCTCCAGCAGTTTTTTTACCTCTTCTTCTGAAAGCACCTGTGGGAGTTTTTTAGCCAGCTTGGGAAATTCCAGATTTTCACTCGGGTCAGAATCAACCATTTCCTCTAATAGCAAAAACCGATAAAAACTCCGAATTACCGCCAAATGATGAAAAACCGAGCGAGGGCTTAAGCCCAGCTCCAGAAGTTCAGATAAATACCCGCGAAGCTCCTCGGTGCTGACTTTTGCCCAGGGCTTGCCTCCTAAAAAATTCCTCAGGCGCACCAGCTCCCGGGAATAAGATTCCAGAGTATGTTCACTCATTCCCTGCTCCACTCTTAGATGTTCCAGGAAACGCTCAATTTCATCCATCAGGAAGGGGTTTAACTTTCTGCGACCTTGCGCAGAGCTTTTAAGTCCGGGATAATCAGCCAGCGAACCCGGGTTTGGAGCAGTCTTTTCCTTTTGAACTTGCCCAGGGTCAGGCTGACCGTCTCCCGGCTGGCGGCAATGTAAGCAGAAAGGTCCTGGTGGGTGATTTTTAGAGAAATCAGGGTGCCTTTACTCTCCTTTTTGCCAAATTTTTTTGCCAGCCGGAGCAGAGCAGAAGCCAGCCGGGCTTCTACATCCTGAAAGACCAATGATTCAAGCCGGTCCTGATAGTATCCGAGCTGGCGGGAGACCAGCTCCAGCCAGGCACCGGTAAATTTAGAATTACTGTCAAAAAGTTTTTTTAAGAGTCTATGGCTGATTTTTAAAACCGCGGTGCTTCCAATGGGGCGGGCTTCAAAATTATGAGGAGTATTTTTTAAACTTCCTTCCTCTAAAATTACCTCTCCGGGAGCAAAAAATTCCACGATTAGCTTTTTATCTCCGGGATAGTTTTTAATCAGTTTTACTCCCCCGGAAACTACCATAAAAATTCCATCGCTTGGGCTTCCCTGGAGGAAAAGGAGCTCCTGACCGTTAAGCTCCATTAAAAGGGCATCTTCTTTAACCAGCTCCAGTTCTTTTTTGTTTAATACTGAAAAGGGAAAAGTTTTGGCAACGGTCTCACCAATATCTTTCATTCTTAAAAATTCGCCCCTTCCTTTTAGAGGATGGCTTAATCATAAAAAAATTTTTCCAAGATTGCAAGTGAAAAATAATTATTTTTTGTTATTCATCTGACAATTGAAAATTTATCGTCACCTGCACCTGGGAGGGAACTGGTTTGCCCTCTTGATAGGCAGGGATGAACCTCCAGAATTTCAGGGCTCGTCGGGCTCTTCGGTCAAGAAGCTCAGAACCGCTGGAAGAAAGAAGCTGAATTTTCACCGGCTTGCCCTTCTCATCTATCCAGAGAAGAAACTTTACCGCCCCGCTAATTCCCTGCTCCCGGGCAAGCAGTGGATAGCTCGGCTTTGGGCAGTATTGACATTCAGGGGTGGAAACTTTACCCCGAGGATTGCCCGAGGAAAGAGCCGGAGTTAAAGAAGTGGATAAGGAATTTTGGGAAGAATTTCCTGAGGAGAGATTTTTAAGCGAAGAAGGCTCTTTTTGGCTCAGGCTCTTTTTTTGGGGCTTTGCTTTTTTCTTTTCTTTGATTCTCAGCTCAGCAGGGGGAGGGTTTTTATTCTGCTTGAGTTGATTTTCCTGAGGAATACCAGAATACACCTGCACTGAAATCAGGGAAGATGGAGAATAGCCCTGATAATTTCCAGCAGAGAACCGGGCAAGAGCAAGAAAATGCCCAGCCAGGCTGAAGAAAGCCAGAAGGCAGATTCTAAGCTGGGCTAACCTTTTACTCATTTTTTTGCCTCAACCGGGGAAAGAGCAGGGGAGAAGAAAAAGCCTCTACTTTAACAGAAAAAAGCTCTACCTGATAAACCCTGCTCACCAGCTCGGGCTTGAGCACCTGCTCCACACCGCCTGCTCCTGCCAGCTCCCCCTGATTTAAAAGCAGAACCCGGTCAGAAAAAAAACTGGCAAGGTTTAAATCGTGAGTGGTGAAAATCACGCTCAGACCATTTTTGCTTTTTAACTCCCAGAGCAGGTTCATAAACCGGATTTGATGATGCAAATCAAGGTATGTGGTGGGCTCATCTGCTAAAAGGATTTCTGGCTCCTGGGCCAGTGCCCGGGCTAAAATCACCCGCTGACGCTCCCCACCAGAAAGCTGGTCTATGCTCCGGTGAGAAAGATGAGCGGTTTCAGTTAAAGCCATTGCTCGCTCCACCACCTGATAATCCTTTTCCCCTTCCCACTGAAACCTTTTTAAGTAAGGAGCTCTTCCCATCATCACCACTTCCTGGGCAGTAAAGGGAAAAGCGATTTCGCTCTGCTGGGGCACCACCGCAATAATTTGAGCCAGCCGGCGAGAACTATATTTTTGAATGGGTTGATTCTTGATGATGATTTCTCCCTGCTCGGGCTCAAGCACCCCACTGAGCAGGCGAATCAAAGTGCTTTTGCCCGAGCCGTTGGGACCGATTATTCCCAGCATCTCTCCTTTTTTCAGCTCAAAGCTTATCTCTTTAATTACCCATTCCCGCTCAAAGCGGAAGAATAAATTTTTTACCTGCAGAATTTCCTGACTCATCTTCCCAGCTCCCCTTTTGCCCGGGCAAGAAGCCAGATAAAAAATGGTCCGCCCAAAATTGCGGTAATTACCCCAACCGGAAGCTCTGCCGGGGCAATAATGGTTCTGGCTCCCAGGTCACAGAAAATCAAAAAACTTCCTCCCAGAAGAAAACTGCCAGGAAGTAAAAACCGATGGTCCGGACCAAAGATAATCCGGAGAAAGTGGGGAACCATCAATCCGACAAAGCCAATCAATCCACTGATAGAAACCGCACTGGCGGTAAGCAGACTGGCAAAAATAAAAGCCAGCAGTTTGGTTCGTTCCACCTCCACTCCCAACTGCTGGGCAGATTCATCGCCCAGAGCAAAGAGATTAAAATCCCGCCAGAGGCTGAAAAGAAATCCTGCTCCCGGGATATAGTAAATTAAAAGGAGAACAAGCTGAAGATAATTAGCAGAGCTTAATTTGCCCATCATCCAGAAAACCGCTTCTGGCAGATGCCGTTGAGGAGAGAGACTTAAAACCAGCATCACCAGAGCAGAGAAAAACGCATTTACCACCACTCCGGCTAACAAAAGAGTAAGCACCGGCAATCTTCCCCGGGTGCGGGCAACTGCAATCACCAGAAAAATCGCTACGATTGCTCCGGCAAAAGCAAAAACCGGCACCAGAGCAAAGCCCCATTTTTGCGGGAAGATGAGCATTCCCAGAATGGCTCCAAAAGCCGAGCCTCCACTTACCCCAAGAAGATACGGGTCTGCCAGGGGATTACGCAAAATTGCCTGAAAGCAGGCACCTGCCAGGGCAAGCCCTCCGCCAACTAAAAGACCTGCCAGAGCCCGAGGAAGACGAATCCTCAGCCAGATAATCCCGGGCTCGCTTAATTCCCCTCCTCTCAGAATCGCACCGAGCTGGGAAAAAAATTCCCGAAAAGAAAATTCCACCTTTACCGGTCCCAGCCAGATGAAAATCAAAAGCGAAATCAAAGCCAGCCCGAAAAAAACCCCGAGCCAGCCGAGGAAAGAAAAAGGAAATCTCCTGAAAAATGAACCCGAACGATGAGCCGGGAAATTTTCTGGCTCGGGCTTCATTGAGAACTCTCCTCAAAGACTTCGGGATGTAAAAGATGAGCTAATTGTTCCAGCCCTGCAAAGAGCCTGGGACCAGGCCGGGTTAAAAGGTCCGGATTTAAAAGATAAATCCTCTGGTTTTTAACCGCAGGCAGTTCTTTCCACTGGCTCCAGAATTTGAAAACCTGGCTTCTAGATTGAGCATCCGAGCTCATTGCGGTGTCAATAATTACCTGGGGAGATTTTTTTATCACCAGCTCCTGATTGTAAACCGGATAGGGCAGGGGAGCATCATCTGCCAGGTTTATTCCTCCAGCTTTTTTCACCAGGTCGCTGGCAAAGGTGTCGGGACCGGCGGAGATTAAAGGAGAATGCTGAAAGACCACCAGCACCGGAACAGGTTTGGTTTTTTTTATCCGCTTTTCTACTTCCTCCTGTTTTGCCCTTAATTGCTGGATAAGCTCTTTTGCTTTTTCCGGGCAGGAAAGAAGCTCGCCGATTTGAAGGATAGTTTCTAGCACTTCTTCCAGATTTGCCGGTTGAAAACAATCAAGCTCTAGTCCCAGCTCTTTTAATTTTTTCAACTGGGTTAAATCATTACCATCCTCAGTGCAGAGCACCAGGTCTGGTTTTAAGGAGAGCACGACTTCCAGGTTGATGTTTTTCAGTCCCCCCACTTTGGGCTTGGCTTTAGCAGAAGGAGGATAGTTGCAGTGCTGGGTAACCCCGACCAGATGCTCCTGTTTTTCCAGGGCATAAACAATCTCGGTCAGGCTTGGAGCCAGGCTGACAACTCGTGGATAAGGAACCGGTTTGATAGGAGCGCTCTGGGAAGAGGAGCAGGCATAGAGCCAGAATCCCAAGAGAAAAATCCCGAAATATGTTCCTGCTCGCTTCATAGTTAAAAAAATCCCCCAACCTCCGAGGGGGAAGTTGGGGGATATTTTCCCAGCTTCACTTTCCCAGGCCCTCGGGGAAAGTGGCTCTGGCTTTGCGGGCAGGTTTCCTGACTTACCGCTCCTCCGCTCCGCCTTCCCATCCCGCCCGGGCAGGACAGTGGCATTCTGGAGCGGAATCAACACGGCTCACAGTGGCGGGTCCGTGCCGGATTTTCACCGGCTTCCCTTTTAATCCTTAAAGGAACCCGCAAGCCCTATTTCAAAGTTCCAAAATTTTTATTATGAAAGCACGGGAGAAGATAAAAGTCAAGAAACTTGACTGGTATTCATTCCAGCGCAGATTTTTCTTTTTATCTTTATTAAGATTTTTGGTGTGCTATAATTCAAAAAATGAAATTATTTTCTTCCATTAATGCTCCAGCCAGGCACAGAGCTTTATATTATTTGTATCTTTTTATCTTAATTTTTATTTTTGGCGGATTGATTGCATTTTTAGAAATTTGTTTTTCCAGTCTATTTGCTATGAGCTTCCAATTTTTTATAAGGAATTTGAAAGAAGGGGAATTTTCTGTTCTTCCTATTTTATTTCGGACCAGGATTTTTCGGCTTAATCTTTTATTATTCTGGACTTTATCTGGAATTGCGGTTGTGTATTTATTGCCGTTAAGTTTTTGGTCCCGAACTAGAAAATATCTAAAAGATTCTCCCTTATTTGCCTGTTTAGGAATCTTGCTTTTGATTCTCTTCAGTCTTTTGATATATTTCTCGCAATTTTTTCAAGTTTCAATTTTTAAGGTTAGAATTTTTGCCGGGTTAAGTTTTGGTTTCTTTTTGCTCAGCTGGATTTTGGGGTTTTATTTTATTTCCCGCTTTACCAGATTTGCTTTTCTGGAAATCCGAATCGTTTTTTTCTCTGCACTGGGATTTTTTATTATTTTAGTTTTAGTTCGTAATTTTCTCCTAAAGTTAGATTTTTCCTTTTTAGCAATTTTAAAATTCTTTATCCTGGCTGAGATAAGCTTAATTTCCGGGTTTTTGTTAGGGATTTTCTTCAGCTGGCTGGCAGGAAAAGTTAGATTTTGGTGGCGGTTGGAGATGGGAATCGCTTTTGTCTTGTTTGTGCTGGGGATTTATAATTTGAGCCTGCCGGTAAGGGAATGGCTTCATATTTATTATCCACAGAAGCCCAAAAGCGCGAGTTTGCTCCATCTTCCGGATAAGTCCTCAAATTTAAAACAGGTGCAAATTTCTAAATCAACTTTCCCGAATATTCTCTTAATTGTTCTTGATACTACTCGGGCTGACCATTTATCTTTATATGGATATTACCGCAAGACCACTCCTTTTCTGGATTGGCTGGGAGCTCGTTCTGTGGTATTTGAGCGAGCTTATTCTTCTGCTCCTCATACTATCTCCTCCCATGCCAGTATATTTACTGGACTTTTGCCTGGAGAGCACCATTGCACCTATGAAAGTGTTTTTTTGCAACAACACTTTCTTACCCTGGCAGAAAGGCTTCATAATCTCGGGTACATTACAATGGGATATAGTAACAATACCACCCTTTCCCGTCTTTCTGGCTTAACTCAAGGTTTTGAGAGATTTTATCTTCATAGCGGTTTGGTGGGTTTTTTTTCTGGAGAATCTTTTCACTGGCTTTGGCTTTTAAAATTTCATCCCCAGATGCTTGAGGACAGTGGAGCGAAACTGA
>CAZKMM010000109.1:0-9030 GCA_964553915.1 uncultured bacterium | reverse complement strand
AAGTCGCAGGAAGCGGATAATGACAGAGCCAGGCAGAGACCTCGGTAATCTTCATATTGTCATCTCCTGAATTTAGTTGTTTTTAATTATGGCACCTTTACTAAGGCAGGTCAATAAAGCTGGTTATTCTTTGGCTCCAGCCTCCCCCTCCACCAGTTCAATAATTGCCATCTCCGCATTATCTCCTCTTCGGGGACCAGTTCGGATAATCCGGGTATATCCACCGGGGCGGTTCTGATAACGAGGGGCGATTTCGTCAAAGAGTTTTTTCACCACGATTTTTTTCTGAATAAATCCGAGAGCCTGCCTGCGGGAATGAAGGTCTCCACGTTTTCCCAGAGTAATCATTTTTTCTGCCAGAGGACGGATTGCCTTGGCTTTAGCCAGAGTGGTTTCAACCCGCTCCTTTTCCAGAAGCTCGGTGACCAGATTCCGAAACAATGCCCGGCGGTGCTCCCGGGTTCGGCTCAGCTTTTTCCCGGCTTTTCTGTGCCTCATTTCCCCCGCTCCTTTTTCAACTTCTCCATCATTTTCGGGTCCGGAAAATTCTCTAACTGCATTCCCAGGCTCAAGCCCAGACTGGCGAGGATTTCTTTGATTTCATTCAAAGATTTCCTTCCGAAATTCTTGGTTTTTAAAAGCTCCTGCTCGGTCTTCTGAACCAGTTCTCCGATTAGCTTAATTCCCGCGGTGCGGAGACAATTGGCACTGCGAACACTTAATTCCAGCTCATCCACACTCCGATACAAATTGGGGTTAAGTTCCGGTCTAACCGCCTCTTCTTCCTCAGGAAAGGGATAAAATTCCTCCTTTTCCTCAAAGGGAATGAACACGCTGAGCTGGTCTTTTAAAATCTTCGCAGCGATTCCTACCGCCTCTGCCGGAAGAATACTCCCATCAGTCCAGACTTCAAGAATCAACCGGTCATAATCGGTCACGCCTCCGACCCGGGCATTGGTAACATTAAAATTCACCTTGCGAATCGGAGAAAAAATTGCGTCCATCGGAATGGTTCCCACCGGATAAGTCTGGTCTTTGTTCCTCTCTGCTGGAACATATCCCCTTCCGCTTCTTACCCAGAGCTCCATCTTTAACTTGCTGTTTTCACCCAGAGTAGCAATATGATGTTCCGGATTAACAATCTCCACTGTGCCATCGGTAACTATATCTTTTGCCTGCACCTCGGCGGGACCCTCCAGATCCAGAGAAAGTTGCTTGGGGATATCTCCCCGATACTTCAAGACCACTCCTTTTAAATTTAAAATAAGCTCGGTAACATCTTCCAGCACCCCGGGAATGGTGGAGAATTCGTGAAGCACTCCATCAATCTTTACCGCCACAATTGAGGCACCGGGAATTGAGCTGAGCAGAACCCGACGAAGAGCATTTCCCAGAGTAATCCCAAATCCTCTCTCCAGTGGCTCCGCAATAAATTTTCCGTAATTATCTGTCAGGGTTTCCGGCTCCACATCCAACTTTTTGGGCTTAATCAAAATCCTCCAGTTTTTATACATCCTTGTCTCCCCCTGTTTTTGAAAGGGTTATCTTGAGTAGAATTCTACTATTAGCTGTTCCTGGATGGGCATAGTTAATTCTTCTCGTTTGGGCAAGTCTGCCACCACCCCCCGGAAATTATCCTTATCCAGTTCCAGCCATCTGGGCACCCCTCCTCTTGCCTCAGTGGTCTCTAAAGCTTTCTTAATTACTTCCCGATTCCGACTTTTCTCCCTAACCTCAATGACATCTCCAACTTTCACCAGATAAGAGGGAATGTTAACCTTCCGACCATTAACCAGAAAATGCCCGTGCCGAACCAGTTGCCGGGCTTGCCGACGAGAAAGGGCAAAACCCATCCGATAAACAATATTGTCCAGACGGCGTTCCAGAAGAAGCAAAAGATTATAACCAGTAATCCCTTTCATCCGGTCCGCCTGTTCAAAGTAGTGCTTAAACTGAGTTTCTAAAACTCCATAAATCTTCTTAACCTTCTGCTTCTCCCGAAGCCGAAGCCCATAATCACTGGGCTTGGAACGAAAATGCCCGTGCTGACCAGGAGGATAATTCCTCCGATCCACCGCACATTTATCCGTAAAGCACCTTTCCCCTTTAAGATAAAGCTTATATCCTTCTCTCCGACAGATTCTGCATACCGGACCAGTATCCCTCGCCATCTAGTTCCTCCTTACACTCTTCTCCGCTTGGGCGGACGACAGCCATTATGAGGAATCGGGGTTACATCTTTGATCAAGGTAATCCTCAATCCCGCAGCCTGCAAAGCCCTCAGCGCCGCTTCTCTGCCCGCACCCGGACCCTTGATATAAACCCCAATCGCCTTCACCCCCATATCCTGCGCCCTTCTCGCCACCTCATTGGCAGCCTGCTGAGCAGCAAAAGGGGTGCTCTTTCTGCTCCCCTTAAATCCCACCGTGCCCGCACTTGCCCAGCAAAGAGTATTGCCCTTTTCATCCGTGATGGTGATAATAGTGTTGTTAAAAGTAGCTTTGATATGGGCAATAGCATATTCCACATATTTCTTAACCTTCTTCTTTCCTCCTCTGGTTCTCTTTCTTGGCATCTTCTTCCCCCGGTTTATGCCTTCTTAAGTTTCTTCTTAATAGCAATTGGTGGTCTGCGACCCTTTCGGGTTCGGGCATTGGTATGGGTGCGCTGACCGCGAACCGGCAAGCCCCGACGATGCCGAAGCCCCCGATAACAGCCCATATCCATCAAACGCTTGATGTTCATCTGAACCTCTTTCCTCAGCTCCCCCTCTACCTTATAATTCTCATCTATAATCTTACGAATCGTGGCAACCTGATGCTCATCCAGGTCATTGGCACGAACCCGAGGGTCAATCCCGGCTTTCTCTACAATCTCCTTTGCCCGGCTCTTGCCAATCCCATAAATATAGGTAAGAGCAATCCAGACGGGCTTATTGGGAAGGTCCACTCCCGCGATTCGGGTCATTTTTCTCCTCCTTAACCCTGTCGCTGTTTATGTTTTGGGTTCTCACAGATTACTCGCACTACTCCATGCCGACGAATTACCTTGCACTTCCGACACCGTCTTTTTACCGAGGCACTAACCTTCATCTTCCTCCTCCTACTGTCGGTAAATAATCCTTCCTTTGCTCAAATCATAGGGGCTGAGTTCTACTTTAACCCGGTCTCCCCGAACAATCTTGATATAATGCATCCTCATCTTGCCACTGATATGAGCCAAAACCCTGTGCCCGTTGTCCAGCTCCACCAGAAAACTGGCATTGGGCAAAAGCTCCCGCACCGTGCCCTCCACCTGAATGGGCTCCGCTTTTGCTGGTCCTTTACTTTTCTTTTTATCTGCCATTTAGCCTTTAATAATAACCATTAATTTGCTAAACTCAAGATAATCGGTCCCTTTTGGGTAATAGCTACCGAATGCTCAAAATGAGCACTGGGCTTGCGGTCCAAAGTAACCACGGTCCAGCCATCACCCAAAATCTCCACCTGCCAGGTGCCCATATTGACCATCGGCTCCAGCGCCAGCACCATTCCCTCCCGAAGTAAATAATTGGGCTTGGGAATGCCAAAATTGGGCACCTGAGGGTCCTCGTGAAGATTTCTCCCAATCCCGTGCCCGACAAAATCCCGCACCACGGAAAATCCCTGACTCTCAACCCATCCCTGAACCGCCTGAGCTATATCACTTAACCGATTTCCTGCCCGACATTGCCTCACCGCCCGACCAAGTGCCTCTCTGGTGGTCTCCACTAATCTATCTACCTCTTTGCTGACCTTTCCTACCTTTACCGTAATCGCAGCATCTCCATAAAAACCATCAGCAATTACCCCAAAATCCAAACTAATAATATCTCCTTCTTTTAAAATCTTCTTCGGGCTGGGAATTCCATGCACCACCTCTTCATTCACTGAAGCACATAAATAACAGGGATATCCCCGATATTTATAAAAGGCAGGCTTGACCCGATACTTTTCAACCAGCTCCCGGGTCAATTCCTCCAGCTCCCAGGTGCTAACCCCGGGTTTACACTGCCCGGAAAGCTCGGTTAAAATCTCCGCCACAATTTGATTTGCCTTTTTCATCTTCTCTATTTCTTCTGGAGTTTTCAAAACAATCATTATCCAGCCCCAAGAGCATCAACTATCCGAGCAAAAACTTCCTCAATCCCGCCTAATCCATCTATCTTCTTTAAAAGCCCCTCCTTTTGATAATATTCAATTAACGGTGCGGTTTGGGAATGATATACCTGCAGGCGACTCTTGATAACCTCTTCCTTATCATCATCTCTCTGATAAAGTTCTCCTCCACATTTATCACACTTGCCCGGCTCTTTGGGTGGATTAAATTCAATATGATACATTGCTCCGCACTGCCGACAGGTTCTCCTCCCACTCAAGCGTTTGACCACCTCTTCATCTGGAACCGAAATTTCCAGCACCGCATCCAGTTTTTCTCCTTTTCCGGCAAGGAGTTTATCCAGAGCCTCTGCCTGAGCAATGGTTCTGGGAAAGCCATCCAGAATAAAGCCGTTCTTACAATCCGACTGACCAAGACGCTCCTCCACCATTCCCACCACAACCTCATCCGGAACCAGCTCTCCCCGGTCCATATATTCTTTGGCTCTTTTCCCCAGCTCGGTCTGGTCCCGCACCGCCTGGCGAAAAATATCCCCGGTGGAAATCTGAGGTATTTTATACCTCTCCACCAGCCTCTGTGCCTGAGTGCCTTTGCCACTCCCGGGCGGTCCTAAAAGAACCAGTCTCATCTTCTCCTCCCCTTCATTTTGGGACCTTTGGGTCCCAAAAATCCATCATAACTTCTTGCCAGAAGATGTGCCTCTATCTGCTGGGCAGTATCCAGTGCCACCCCTACTACAATCAGCAAACTGGTTCCTCCAAACCAGAAGGTAATCCCAGCAGAATTTACTAAAATAGAAGGCAGGATACACACTGCGGTTAAATACAATGCCCCCACCGTGGTAATCCGGGTTAGAACCCGGTCTATATATTCAGCGGTATTTTTCCCGGGACGAACTCCGGGAATATATCCTCCGTGCTTTTTTAAATTCTCTGCGACATCAATTGGATTGAAAACCACCGCGGTATAGAAAAAAGCAAAAAAGATAATTAAAAGCCCATAAAGGGTGTTATATTCCCAGCTCATCGGACTTAAGGCAGATTTAAGCCATTCAAAAAAATTGCTCTTGGTGGGAAAAAATTGGGTAAAGGTCATTGGAAAGCTTAAAATACTGGAAGCGAAAATCGGCGGAATCACCCCGCTGGTGTTGATTCTTAAAGGAAGATGGGTTTTTACCCCTTTATACATTCTTCTTCCCACGGTTCTGCTCGGATACTGCACCGGGATTCTTCGCTGCGCCCGCTCCATATAAACAATTCCCCCCACCACCGCAACCATTAAAGCCAGAAGTCCAAGCAGAGCAAAAAAGGAAAGCTGACCGGTCTTCCAGAGGGTAAGGGTATCTGCCAGACCATTGGGAATCCGGGCAACAATCCCGAAAAAGATAATCAAACTAATCCCGTTGCCAATTCCCCGCTCGGTAATTAATTCGCCCAGCCACATTATAAAAATAGTTCCTGCGGTCAGAGTCATCATAGTGGTAAAAACAAAAAGAGGACCCGATTCCGGCACCACCGGAAGATTCCCCACCCGCATCTTGCTCAGCCAGGTACCAACCGCAATGGATTGAGCTGCACATAAACCAACCGTGGCATAACGAGTATATTGATTAATCTTTTTTCTTCCCAGCTCCCCTTCCTTACGAAGCTGGTCCAGGTAAGGAATAACCACAGTGAGGAGCTCAAAAATAATCGCCGCGGTAATATAAGGCATAATTCCCAAGCCGAAAACACTCATTTTGAAAAAAGCACCGCCAGTAAAGGTGTTGAAAAGACCAAAAATAGTCCCTGCCTGCTGGCTCAAATAATCGGTGAGCAAAGCACTATCTATCCCCGGCACCGGAATATGGGCGCCAATCCGATACACCGCCAGCATCGCCAGAGTAAAAAGAAGCCGGCGCCTCAGCTCCGGTATCTTGGGAATATTGGTAACCCCTGCCATTCTATTGGATTACCTCTGCCTTTCCACCCGCGGACTCTATTTTATTCTTTGCCTGGGCACTGAACTTGTGAGCGCGAACCACCAGGGGACGGGTTAACTCTCCCTTGCCCAGAATTTTGATGGGAAGCTTCTTTTTCACCAGACCGCTCGCCCGTAATTCCTCCTCTCCGACCACAGAGCCGGGCTCAAAACGATTTAACTGGAAAACATTTACCTCCGCATACTCAGTGCGGAAAATATTGGTAAAGCCCCTCTTGGGAACTCGCCGGCTCAAGGGCATCTGTCCGCCTTCAAAGCTGAGATGATGCTTTCTTCTCCCTGCCCGGGAACTCTGACCTTTATGACCCCGACCGCAGGTCTTTCCCAAACCGCTTCCCGGACCCCTTCCCACTCGCTTGGGAGCTTTTTTGGAGCCGGGTTTGGGCTTTAACTGACTGAGATTAATCATTCACCTCCTCCACTTCTACCAAATGAATCACCTTCTTCACCATCCCCCGAATGGAAGGAATATTGGGCTTTTCTACGGTTTGATGAAGCTTACGCAGTCCTAAGGCACGAACGGTTGCCCGCTGGTCTGGAGGGCGACCAATTGTGCTTCTTTTCAAAGTGATGCGCAGTTTTTTTGCTGGCTTGGACATCCCTTCTCTCCTTTATCCTTCCGCCTGACTGACCTTTCCCTTTCTCAGTATTACCTGTTCCGGAGATTCCAGTTGTTTAAGTCCGTTAATGGTTGCCTTTACCACATTCATCGGATTTGAGCTTCCCAATACCTTGCTCAAAATATTTTTTATTCCGCATACCTCCATTACCGCCCGAACCGCGCTTCCTCCAATCACTCCGGTTCCCGGGCTGGCAGGCTTTAAAAGAACCCTGCTGGCATCCTGCCTTCCGATTACCTCGTGGGGAATGGTATCTCCCGGGGCAAGAGGGACTTCAATCATATTTTTCTTGGCTTTTTCCAAGCCCTTTCTGATTGCCTCCGGAACCTCATGAGCCTTGCCAATTCCATAACCCACTCTACCCTTACCATCACCAACTACCACCACCGCACTAAAATGAAATCGCTTACCACCTTTAACCACCTTGGCACAGCGATTGATAAATACTACCCGGTCAAAAAGTTCCTGTTCCTGTTCTTCTATTGCCACCTCTTATCCTCCTAAAATTCCAGCCCTGCTTCCCGGGCTCCTTCTGCGAGCGCTTTTACCCTGCCGTGATATAAAAAGCCGTTCCGGTCAAAAACCACCCTGGTAATGCCCTTTTCTTTGCATTTTTCTCCAATCAGTTTCCCCACTTCCCGAGCCGCATTTATATCCTTGGTCTTTTTCAGTTTGCCTTTTAATTCCGGACTTAAAGTGCTGGCAGAAACCAGAGTATACCCCCGGCTATCATCAATCACCTGAGCATAAATATGCTTTAAAGAACGATAGACACAAAGGCGGGGACGCTCCGGAGTGCCCCGAATTTTCTTCCGCACCCTCCTCTGCCGGATTAATCTCCGCTCTCTTCTGGTCAACTTCTTCATCAGTATTCTCTCCGTTTATCTTACTCCTACCGCTGCCTTTCCAGCCTTTCTTCTCACTTGTTCGCCCTCGTATCTAATCCCTTTTCCTTTATATGGCTCGGGCGGTCTAAAAGCCCGGATCTCCGCTGCCACCTGTCCGACTTTTTGTTTATCAATACCTCTGACCGAGATTCTGGTTCGGTCCGCACTAATCTCAATCCCTTCAGGAATTGGGTATTCTATGGGACGGCTGTATCCAAGCTGAAGCACCAGGGTTTTACCTTTTACCTCTGCCCGATATCCCACTCCTACCAGTTCCAGCTTTTTCTCAAACCCCTGGCTTACCCCGATAATCATATTATTAAGCAAACTCCGATAGGTGCCCCAGAGAGAACGAGCCAGCTTGTTCTCCGCAAGCTTTTTTACCCGAACTTCACGACCGGAAATCTCTAAATCTACCTCCGGACGAATCTCCAGGCTCAACTCCCCCTTGGGACCCTTTATCCGCACCAGCGGGCGTTCCCATTTAATCTCTACCCCCTCAGGTAAAATCAGAGACTTCTTTCCGATTTTAGACATTTTCTTCCCTCACCAGACCTTACAGATAACCTCTCCTCCCACCCGCATCTTACGAGCCTGCTGGTCAGTAAGAACTCCTCTACTCGTGCTGATAATCGCTATTCCCAGCCCCCGACGAACCAGAGGAATATCATCCACTCCAACATAAACTCTTCTTCCCGGCTTGCTTACCCGCTCCAGCCCGGCTATGGCAGGATTTTTATTCTCATCATACTTAAGAAAAATTCTTAAATATTCCTTTTTCCCCTCCTGTATTATCTTGAAATTCTTTATATATCCTTCTGCCTTTAAAATCCGGGCAATCTCCAGCTTGATTTTGCTGGAAGGCATTTCCACCTGCTCGTGTTTAGCTATCAGAGCATTTCTAATTCTGGTCAGCATATCAGCAATCGGGTCAGTCATTACCATTCTTTCCACCTCACCAGCTCGCTTTGGTTACTCCGGGAATCTTTCCCTCTAAAGCTAAATTCCGAAAACAAACCCGGCACATCTGAAATTTCCTCAAATATGCCCGGGGACGACCGCAAATCGGACAACGATTATATTTTCGCACCTTGAATTTCGGCTCTCTCTTCGCTTTTACCATCAATGCCTTTCTGGTCATCTTCGCCTCCTTTACCCTTCACGAAAAGGCATTCCGAGAAGTTTAAGCATTTCTCTTGCTTCTTCATCGGTCTTGGCATTGGTAACAATGGTGATATTCATTCCCTGAATCCTCTCCACCTTGTCATAATTTATTTCTGGGAAAATAATCTGCTCCCGAATCCCCAGGGTATAATTCCCTCTCCCATCAAATCCTTTTGGATTTAATCCCCGAAAGTCCCTCACCCGGGGAAGAGCAACATTAAAAAGCCGGTCAAGGAATTCAT
>CAZKMM010000108.1:0-9211 GCA_964553915.1 uncultured bacterium | reverse complement strand
TCTCTCAGGGAATTTGCAACATAACCAAAATCCAGATATTTTTCAGCTAGCGTCCTTAACTTATCACTGAGCTGAGAAAATGTTTTTAATTCTTTTAACTCCTCTATTTCCCGAATCAGCTCAGCGGTTAAATCAAAAAGCAGGTGGGCAGATTCAAGTTTCTGTTCCAGCAGGTGGATTTTATCTTCCTGCTCCGGCTTCTTTTCTATCAGCTCCTGGATTTCCTCCTGCAAATCTTCCAGATACTTATCTTTTTTCCTCCAGTCATCAATCCCTGAGATAATCCCGGCATCTCTGCTCACCCATTCAAAAAGACCGACCAGCTCCGGAGAGGAATTAAAAACCGAAGATTTGATTGCCTGATGGGTGAAAAAGGAAACCACACTTTGCCGGGAATAATCCTCCTTAATTACCCGTAAAAGTCTTTGCAAACACTGAATTACCGGAAATTCCACCAGAGCCTTCTTTTCTCCAAGAAAATAGGGAATCCGATAACGATTAAATGCTTTCTCTAAATGGGAATGGTAAGTATTGAAATCCCGAACTAAAATCCCGATCTCCTCAAATCTTATCCCCCGCTCTCTAACCAGATATAAAATCTCCCTGCAGACCTCTTTTACTTCCCGTTCAATCCCGGGAGCAAAAATCACCCTGATTCTGTCATCAGAAATTTCTCTTTTTTCCAAATTCTCTTCTTTGAAGCTGGAAAAAAATACTCCCAGACCACCAGAAATCCCCTTGGCTGAAAGTTTTTCCTCATTCGCTTTCAGCTTCTTAAGATAAAATTCCTGATAAACCTTCAGAGCAAAATCACTGTAAAATCTCTCCTGAGGGAGAACCATAAAAAGAGTCAGGTGGAGGTTTTTTGCCAGGGAAGAAATCAGTTTTCTCTGAATGGCAGTGTAATCATAAAACCCATAAATTAAAAGCTGGTCAGTCTTGAAGACCTGGGGGAATCTATCCGCCCGCGCACTTGCCAGGAGAAACTCCTTCCAGGCATCTTTTTTATCTTTCATTCCTTGGTCAATTTTTTCTATGAGCTGAAAAATTTTGTTCAGATTTTCCTTACGCTCCGGAAAACTGCTCAAAATCGCTTTTTTAGCTCTTTCATACCCTTCTCCAATAATCAGACCATCCTTTAAATCCCGATACCCGCTCAGTAAAATCTGAATCAATCCCTGGCTCTGGCTGAGGGAAGAAAAATAACTATCATCTGATTCACTCAGGATTTTTTCGCAAAGCAGATACTTATAAAACTGGCTGGCAGAGGAAAGATTCAGGGAAAAAGGTTCAGTATAAATAAGTCTTTCCACCAGGTCAGGAAAAATAAGAAAATGAATATTTATTCCCAAGCCCTTTGGCTCAAGGGCAAGATAAACCTTTCTTTCCAGATACAGAGCCAGAAGCCGGGAACCCACCAGAACCACCACTGGAGCCAGCGCCTGCCCCTGCTTCTTCTGCTCAATCTCCTCAACCAGCTTCTCCTCCAGCTCCTGCCAGGCTTCTGCGGTATATAGTTTATGCTTCATCTTTGAAATTTTACCTAAGGTTAATGACAGAAGCGGTCAAAATCTTCAGGCAATTTCTTCTTTTCCCAGCACTTCCAGAATTCTTTTTATCTTTTCATTGGTATTGCGAAGCCTCTGGGAAAGGGTCCGGACAAAAAATTTATAAATCTTGGATGCAAAAGAATCATTCGCTTTTAGCAGGATTTCAAAATCCGGTTTGGAGATGGTGAGCGCCACCACCTCCCCTTTTGCTCGTGCCCCGGCGGAGCGGGGAGCATCATCAATCAGGCTCATTTCTCCAAAATATTCTCCCGGACGAAGCCGGGCAAGAATCTCTTCTTTTCCTTCTCCCAGCTCCTTAAATATCTCTACCTCTCCTTTTAAAATTATATATAACTTATCTCCCGGGTTGCCTTCCTTAAAAATAACTTCTCCATCTTCAAATTTTTCCTTTAAACAAATCTCTGCCACTTCTCCGAGCTCCAGTGGGTCAAGTTCCTGGAAAAGCGGAACCTGACTTATCAGCTCCAGGTCTTCCCGCTTTTTTTTCTGAGTAGAAAGAGGACGGCGTTCCTCCCCATACAGAGCCCGAAGCAGGTCCCTTTTTACCCGCTCTCTCTCTTCTGCATCCAGAGGTTTGGTTATCCGCCTTACCCAGGCAAGAAAACGGAGATATTCCTCGGTGCGGTCTTCCCGCTCCAGCTCCTGAAAAAACTTACTTAACCGAGCCCGGTCAACAATACTGACCGATTCAAAGATAATCCCCATTCCCGGCTCCAGTCCACCCGGCTTTGCCGGAGCAGAATTTACCCTGACCACCTCTCCATTAAATTCCACCGGCTCTTCCAGACGAGGGTCGTCTATAACTATCCTGAGTTTACTTCCCTGAGGCAGGGGACTTTCGGTCTTGACATAAACTCGCTCTTTATCCAGCTCCAAAATGTAACGGGAACAAACCCTTCCCTCCGCTTCACCTTCAGGAAAAATCTTTAAAGAAACCCCTAAACTCTCCCCCCGAAAGGCAAGTTCATTCTTGATAGATTTATCATTTTCTGACATCTTCGCTTTTGTTAAGTATATCATAAAATACTTTTTCTTGTCCATTTTGGGCAGAAATTGAATTTTTCCAGATAAGTGTTAAAATATTTGAATAATTAAAGGAATTTCTCTATGAGAGAAACCGCCAGATTAGAAGAAAAATTTGGTCCTGGCTCGGTTGGGGTCGTCCAGACCCAATACTATACCTTTGCCCATCCTCCCAATGAGATGGTTCTGGAAAGCGGGGAAAAGCTCGGTCCTATTACCCTGGCTTATGAAACCTATGGCAAACTCAATCCCCAAAAAACCAATGCGATTTTAATCTGCCACGCTTTAAGCGGTGATGCTCATGTGGCAGGCTATCATACCCCTCAGGACCGCAAGCCCGGCTGGTGGGATTTTATGGTCGGTCCGGGCAAGCCCTTTGATACCAATAAATACTTTGTTATTTGCTCCAATATTATCGGAGGATGTAAAGGCTCTACCGGTCCCAGCTCCATCAACCCCAAAACCGGAAAACCTTACGGACTGGAATTCCCGGTAGTCACCATTGGAGATATGGTAGAGGCGCAAAGACATTTAATTGATTACCTGGGAATAGACCAGCTCCTTAATGTCGTGGGCGGGTCTATGGGCGGAATGCAGGCACTGGAATGGGCAATTAGGTTCCCCAAGCGGGTGAAAACCGCAACCCTAATTGCTAGCTCAGCCCGGCTCAGTGCTCAGGGAATTGCCTTTAATGAGGTAAGCAGAAGAGCAATAATGACCGACCCGAAATGGAATGGAGGCAATTATTATGAAACCGACCAAAAGCCAGATGCCGGGCTGGCTCTGGCACGGATGATTGCCCATATCACCTATTTAAGTGAGGAGGCTCTTCATCGGAAATTCGGTCGCAAGCTCAAAGACCGGGAAAAATATGGTTATAACTTCAGCACCGAGTTTCAGGTAGAGAGTTATCTGCATTACCAGGGGGATGCTTTCATCAGGCGTTTTGATGCCAACTCTTATCTTTACATCACCAAAGCCATAGATTATTTTGATGTTACCAAAGGGGGGCAGTTAACTTTAGAAGAGGCGCTCCGCCCTACCAAAGCCAAGTTCCTGATTCTCTCCTTCAGCTCGGACTGGCTTTATCCGAGCAAAGATTCCAAAGAAATTGTCCGGGCGCTCAAGAAAAACAATCTGGATGTTACTTATTGCGAAATCAAAACCGATTATGGGCACGATTCCTTTCTCATCCGCAATCCGACAATGGAAGAAATGATTGTTAACTTCCTTGCCAAAAATCTAGAAGAATAGCCTTTTCAAAAGCCAGAAAAAGATACAATTTACTGCCCTGAGAAAATTTTTCAGAAAAACTTATTTTTTTCTTGACAACATTATTAAAATATGCTTAAATTTTTACAAAATTAAAATTTAAATTATATTAAATTAAGTTAAATTTATATTTAATTAAGCAAAGAGGACAGCGACCCTAACAGGAGGGGAGGCAGATGCGGGGGAGCAAAGCTCAGGCGAAGCCGGGCTGGGAGCTGGTTCAAAAGCAGATTGAACAGCTGGCAGAGGAAATGGAAAACGAAGAGTATTTTGCTTTTCTGGAGAATTTTATTGACCGGGCAAGAGAGATCTTAGCCCGGATTTCTGACCCAAAAATTCGTGCAGACCTGAAAGCCAGCTATGAACAGGTAATCAATTATGCCTTAGACCTCAAGCTTTCGCAATTAAGCAGAGAGCAAACCAGAGCCGGACTGGGCTAGATTTCTATCAGCTCAAATTCACTGTTTCCCAGCCGGGCTTCTTTTGCCAGGGCAAGGTATCCTATTTCCTCTGGACTTTTTCCTGCCAGTTTTGGCTCCATTTCCTTCAGGAGACTGAATCCGAACCAGTCCAGAGCCACCGGGTCAGTGCCGGCAAAAATTCCCCTGCCCCGGGCAAGCTTTCCTCCGTGTCTTACTTCGTTGGCATTAAGCAAAGTGGTGCGGAAATCGACAATAAAGAGATGAGCAGGAGCTAGCTGGTTAATCCCAACAATTGCTCGCTCCAGCTTCCCGGGGCGAAAATGCACCCGAAACCGCTCCTTTCGCTCCAGATATCCGAACTGATTCTTCAAAGCGCCAGTGAGAAAAACATTGATATGAGCCTTAAGCACCGGCAGAGAAATAACAAAATCATACTCCAGAGGAATTGCACTGAACCGAAGCTTATCTCCAAAGCAGGTAGGGTTTTGGAGCATTTTTTCCTTATAAAAATCATAAAAAACAATTCCTTCTTCCCGGGAAATTCGGAAAAGGGGGTGATTTTTTATTGCGGTGCTCGGCCGGGCTAAATCCGCGGCACTGGCATCGCCAGCTGCGAGCTCTACCTGATTTTTTAAAAGCTGAACCAGGCTCTGAAAAAGCTCCGGGTCAGTAGTGGTAGGATAAGGCTCGCCAGAAACAATATTCGGTTTTAATAATACCCTTCCCTGAATCTTCTTCTGAAACAGCTCCAGAATTTTTTCCAGAAAATCCTCTACCGGACCGGAGCGGGAAAAGTAAATTTTACTTTTCATCTTATTTTCCCTATTATCATTGCCTAACTGGTAGAATTTTGCAATAATCCCAACAATAGAGGGGGAAAAAATGAACACGGTTGATAAACGGTTGACGGAAAGATTTGAGTTATTTAAAATTTATAAAAATGGAAAATTTTCGTCAGCATCCGAGATTTGATTATAAACTTAAAGTTGCCTGTTTGACAGATTTTCAGGTTTTAGAAGCAGAAGTGGAGAATTTTTCTCTTTCCGGAGTATGTTTGCTTTTACCTAGAGAGATTAAACCGGGAAAAGAAATGGGACTAATCTTCAAATTTCCTTTTCCCCGAATGTTTGTGGTTTCGGCTCGGGTGGTGTGGAGTAGCCAGGATTGTGGGGACTTAAATTCACCCCGCTACAAAGCCGGGGTTGAATTCTTTTATCTTCCCAGCTTCTGCCGTGAGCAGTTTGAGTCTCTTCAAACCCAGATAGCCTCCTAGGAGTTAATATGCCCAGGTCAGTGTTAATTATAGATGATGACCCCAAGGTAAGAACTGAGGTCAAGCAGGTTCTTAACCAGGCAGGGATTTTTGACCAGTATTATGAAGCAAGCGATGGAATTGAGGGATTTAAAATCCTTTTAAACAAGAATGTGGATTTAATCCTCTGCGATGTGATAATGCCGGGAATGGATGGCTTTAAATTCCTTAGTATGAAACGAGCCCGACCAGAATTTAATGACATTCCGGTGATTATGCTCACCGGTGCAGAGGATGTAAAGCTCAAGGTAAAAGGTCTGGAGCAGGGAGCGAGTGATTATATCACCAAGCCTTTTGACCCGGGGGAGCTGATTGCCCGGGTTAAGGTTCATTATAAAATCAAGGCGCTTCAGGAAGAGCTTAAAGCCACCAACCGAAGACTGGAAGAACTTTCCAACACGGACGGATTAACCAAGCTTTACAACCGAAGATATTTTATGGAGCTTTTGGAACTGGAATTCCAGCGGGCTCAGCGCTATCAATCAAAATTTGCCTTTGTGATGATAGACATTGACCATTTTAAAAAGTTCAATGATACCTACGGACATCTGATGGGAGACCGAATATTATATGAAATTGCCCAGATTCTTCAGGAAAACCTCCGGGTTAACGATGTGGTGGGAAGGTATGGCGGGGAGGAATTTGCCTTATTTATGCCTGAAACTGACCTGCAGGGTGCTCTGGTGGTGGCGGAGCGATACCGGAAAAGGGTGGAGGATTTTGTTCTGGTAGAGGGAGAGAAAAGATTAAAAATTACCATCAGTCTGGGGGTAGCCTGCTATCCTCACCCAGCAATTCATTCAGTTGATGATTTAATCCGTCTGGCAGATAACGCTCTTTACAAAGCCAAAAGAAATGGAAGAAACCGGGTAGAGGTAGCAGAATAATTTAAAAAGGAGGGGCAAATGTTTGAAGGAGCAATGGTGGCTTTGGTCACTCCCTTTCAGGAAGGAGAGATTGATGAGCCTGCCCTTCGCAAGCTGGTAGAATTTCAAATTGAAAACCGCACTGATGCCATTGTTCCCTGTGGAACCACAGGAGAAAGTGCTACTTTAACCTATCAAGAGCACGAAAAGGTAATAGAAATTGTAATAGATGCGGTGAAGAGGCGAGTGCCGGTAATTGCGGGAACCGGCTCTAATTCCACCCAGGAAGCAATTGAGCTTACAGAATATGCCAAAAAAGCCGGAGCCGATGGGGCGCTTTTAATTACACCTTATTACAATCGTCCTACCCAGGAAGGACTTTACCAACATTTTAAGAAGGTTGCAGAATCTGTGGATATTCCTATTGTCCTTTACAATGTTCCAAGTAGAACCGGGGTAAATATGCTTCCGGAAACTGTTGCCCGGCTGAGTGAAATTGAAAACATTGTGGGCTTAAAAGATGCCTGTGGGAATCTCCGCCAGACCTCAGAAACCATCTACCTGTGTAAAGACCGGCTTCGGGTTTTTTCCGGAGATGACCATTTATTATTTCCCATCCTTGCTCTGGGCGGATACGGCGGGATTTGTGTGGTGAACAATATCGCTCCTGAATTAACCGCTCAGCTCTGGGATAGCTGGAAGGCTGGAGATATAAAAAAAGCAAGAGAAATTCATTATAAGCTTCATATTTTAAATAGCTGTCTATATCTGGAGACCAATCCGATTCCTATCAAATGGGCGGTGCATCGGCTCGGGCTGATCAGCGAGGAAATCCGGCTCCCTCTTACCCCACTAAGCGAAAAATATCGTCCGCAGGTGGAGAAGGCAATGCGGGAGGTGGGATTAATTGAGTGAAGAGATTAAGGTATCAGTAGCTGGTGCCTGCGGTCGGATGGGGAGGGAGCTGGTTCGGGCAATTACGCAAAGCCAGGGTTTAAAATTGGTCAGCGCCTTTGAGCAAAAGGAACATCCTCTGCTGGGGAGAGATGCGGGAGAAGTAGCAGGAGTGGGAAAGCTGGGAGTGGAAGTAATTGACTCGGCAGAACAGGCGATTTCTCAGGCTCAGGTTCTGGTTGAATTCACCTATCCGGAGCCAACCCTTGAGCATCTGGAAATCTGTGCGAAAAAAGAAACCCGGGCTGTGGTAGGAACCACCGGCTTTACTCAAGAGCAAAAACAAAAAATTGAGGAGCTGAGCAAAAAAATCCCCATCTTACTGGCACCGAATATGAGCGTAGGAGTAAATCTGCTTTTTTCTCTGGTGGAGCAAGCCTGCCGGATTTTAGGAGAAGATTATGACCTGGAAATAATTGAGGCTCATCATCGGTTGAAGAAGGATGCTCCGAGCGGAACCGCCCTGCGTCTGGGAGAGATTCTTGCCCGGACCCGGGGCTGGGATTTTGATAAGGTCGCCTGTTATCATCGTCAGGGAATGGTGGGCGAGCGACCAAAAGAGCAGATTGGAATTCAAAGTATCCGGGCTGGAGATATTGTTGGAGAACACACGGTAATTTTTTCCACCATCGGGGAGCGAATAGAATTAACTCATAAAGCATCTTCCCGCCAGACCTTTGCCCGGGGGGCGGTAAGAGCGGTCAGGTGGCTCTGGAATCAGCCCCCTGGTTTATATTCAATGCAGGACTGTCTGGGTATCAAATGAAAAAGTTCTGGCTGATTCTCTTTTTAAGCTGGGTGTTTACCGGCTCAGGAGGTGGGGAAGAAAACTATCTTTTAGAATATCAACCTTCTTCTCAGATTTATATTTATCATCACTACCTTCAGGGCAGGCTTGAGAGTAAAAAAGAAGCAAGCACAGTTCATCTTCAGTTCCTTCGGCACTGGCAATTGAGCGAATCCGGGCAAAAAAAATTGCTCCTTCGGGAATGGGGAGAAAAGTATCAGGGCTCCAGCTTTGACCTTTCCCAGCTAGGACTTCCTCTTCCCGGAGAACGGATTGAAAGAATTATTGACCGCTATGGTCGGGTGGTAAAAGTGATGCGGTATCCGGAGGGGCACAGATATTATTTGAATCTTTTAGTTTTTCCTGACCATCCGGTGCCAGTGGGAAAGAGCTGGAAATATTCTTATCAGGTTCAGTTTGAGCTTTATGGCAGGTCGGTTCCTGGCACCTGCGAGATTCTTTATACTCTGGACAAGGTGCTGGATTATAAGAATCAAAAATCTGCCAAGATTTTGATTCAAGCCCGGTGCCAGGCAGGAGAGCAAAGCACTCCTCAACTGGATTTATCTTACCAAGGGAAGGTTTTTTTTGACCTGACCAATAAGAAAGAAGTTGATTACCTGTTAAAAATTTCCTGGAGCAAAATTGAGCCCGAAGAAAATCAGAAGGAAATTGCTAACTTAGAGCTTTATTCTATCTTTGAGCAATAGTCAGCCCACCTGCTTTAATTCCTCTAATTCTTTCACCAGCTGAAATTTCCTCTGGGAACAAAGTAAAACCTCTCCCAGAGACCGAATTAAGCTTTTCAGCCGAGAACGGGATAAAGAAAAAGTCTTGCTGAGCTTCTCCCCGTTTGCCTGAACCGCAAATTTTTTCAAAAGCAACTCTCTTCCTTTAAGCTCCAGTTGATAAAAAGACTTCCCCCGAGTTTTAAATACCGCTTCTTCCAAAGCAGGTTCATACCAGACCAACTCCAGCTTTCCCAACATCCGGAAGCGACTGAG
>CAZKMM010000107.1:0-9364 GCA_964553915.1 uncultured bacterium | reverse complement strand
AAATGCTTTTGTCTTTTCCCAAAAGAGATGATAAGTTTAAGCAAAGCGGGTGTGGAGGGAGTTGCAAATAAAACCAGATTGCTTTTCCAGATGGTGGAAAGAGACCTGCGGAGCAGGTATGTTGGAAGCCTGATTGGAATCTTTTGGACCGCCCTCCATCCTTTATTACTCCTTTTGATTTTTACCTTTATTTTTGCCGTGGTGTTCCAGGCAAAATTCTCCGGGCAAACCAGTGTTTCTTATAGTGCTCTTTATATCCTCTGTGGCTTAATTCCCTGGCTCGGGTTTCAGGAAGGGGTAGCCCGTTCAGTGGGATATCTGGTGGAGCAGAGGAATTTGCTCACCCGGGTGAAATTTCCAGTCGCGGTTCTTCCTCCGGTGCCGGTTTTGAGCGGATTTTTTGCTCAAATGGTCGGCTTTTTTGCTCTTTTGCTCTGGGCAGGAATTAAAGGAAGGCTTGGCGGTTGGAGCCTGGTTTTACTACCTTTCTGGATGATACTTCAACTCGGGCTGGGGCTGGGCTTGGCTTATTTACTGGCTGTGCTCGGGGTCTGGCTCAGGGATTTAATTCAACTGGTTCCGGTTCTGCTTTTAGTCTGGATGTATGGCACGCCGGTTTTTTATCCTGCCCGGATGGTTCCAGAGAAATTTCAGATTATCATCTGGCTTAATCCAATGGCTCATTTGATTGAAGGATACCGGCGATTGATTCTTGAGGCTAGCTTTCCTGCATTTTATCCCAGCATTTATCTGCTTTTATTTACCATTCTGGCTTTTGGATTTGGCTGGTGGGTGTTTCACAAATTAAAGAAAACTCTGGCAGACCGGGTTTAGAGATGATAAGAATTTCAGAACTCTGGAAACGATTTCGGGTATATCCCAAGCCAAGATACTGGCTTTATGAGAAGCTGAGCTGGAAAAAGAAAATTTATCATCAGGAGGTTGTTGCTCTTAAAGATGTGAGCTTTTCGGTGGAGCCGGGGGAATGTCTGGGAATTGTGGGAAAGAACGGAGCAGGCAAGTCCACCTTGCTTCGGATTCTGGCGGGAATCAGTCCGCCGACTCAAGGCAAAATAGAGGTCCAGGGAAGCATTGCCACTCTTTTGGAGCTGGGCAGTGGGTTTCATCCAGAATTTACTGGCAGGGAAAATCTCCGGCTCAATGGAATGATTGCGGGATTTACCGCTCAGGAGCTGGAGGAGAAGGTTTCTGAGATGATAGAATTTTCTGAGCTCGGCTCCTTTATAGACCTTCCCACCCGCACCTATTCTGATGGGATGTATCTCAGGCTCGGTTTTTCTCTGGCACAGGCTCTGGAGCCAGAAATCTTTTTGATTGATGAGGCGCTGGCAGTGGGAGATGAATATTTTCGGAGCAAGTGCCTTAGAAGGATGCGGGAGTTTAAGGAAAAGGGCACCACCCTGTTAATTGCCTCGCATGATTTAACAATGATTCGCGGGCTTTGCGACCGGGCTATTTATTTAAAGGAGGGAAAGCTGGAAAAAATCGGAGCGGTAAGTCAGGTCCTGGAATGCTATCTTGATGAAATCTATCAGGAGGCGATGGGCAAAAAGGAGCTGGAATTAAAACCGGGCGAATGGAAGCGGAGGGGAAGCGGAGAAGCAAGGATTATTTCGGTGCGGGTTTTGAATCAGGAGGGAGCGGAGAGCCGGATTTTTCGCACTGGCGAGCGGATGAGCATAGAATTTGAGTATCAGGCTTTTGAGCCGGTCAAAGAACCGCTTTTCGGGATAAATATTTTCCGCACTGATGGGGTTTTGATTTTAAGCACCAATCAGGAATGTGCAACTTTATCCGGGGGACTGGTTTCTCAAAAAATAGAAAATGAACTGGGAGAGAAAATTCCTGCCGGGCATAAAGGGAAGGTGAGCTATCAGTTTCAGAATTTACTTCTTCCCGGTCAGTATCAGGTTTCAGTTAACATTTTTCAGGGGAAAAGCGGAGGAGCTTTGCCAGTGGATGAGGTATTTGATGCTCTCCGCTTTGAGGTAATCAGCCCGAAAGTGATAGACCGGGGGGTATTTTTAAATCCAGCCAGTTGGAAGATTAGCTGATGATTTTTTTCCGAAAAAAAAGCCTGAAAGAGAAAAAAGCCCAAAACCTCAAGCAGGCAAAAAAAAGCTGGCAAAAAGGCGAAAGCCGGGTCAGGCATTTTCCTTTAGTTTTTTATCTGGAGCCAACCAGTGTCTGTAATTTATTCTGTCCGATGTGTCCGGTGGCAATGGGGGTGAGTGAGTATCAGTATTCCGAGAAATTCCTTGACCTCAATCTGGTGGATTCCCTTTCTGAGCCTCTCAGCTATGGACTTCGCTGTCTTTTAAGCGGGGGAGGGGAGCCGTTTTTACATCCTGAATTTTTAACGCTGGCAGAAAAGGTGAAAAACCAGGGCTTGGAGGCAATCCTGAATACCAATGGCACCCTGATTGATTCCTCGCTTGCCCGTGCCATTGTTGAGCTGGAGCTGGACTGTCTTTCCTTTTCCATTGATGCGGTTGAGGAGGAGAAATATTCCCGGTTGAGGCGAGGCGCTCAGCTGGAACAGGTCAGGCAGGCGATTTTTTATCTGCAGGAAGAGAGAAGGCGTCAGGGAAAAGTCAAGCCCTATATAAATATGCAATTTACTCTTTATCAGGAGAATTATGACCAGCTTCCAAAAGTGGTGGATTTTGCCTCGGAGCTGGGAATCAATCATCTGGTGATTGAGCCTTTAAGCCCGATTTTCAGCTTTGACCCAAAGTATCAGGAGTTTTTTCAGGCTCAATATCTTCCTCCAGAAAATCGGTTGATTGAAGAATTAAAAAATCTAAATAAGCAGGCTCAAGCAAAAGGATTGATTTTTTCCAGCCATTATCTGGAGGAAAAAGAGCCAATAAATTTTCCCTGTCCTCAGCCCTGGATAAATTTTGGTATAAGAACCAATGGAAGGGTTTTTCTCTGCTGTGGCACTGCGGAGAATATGGGCTCAATTGCTGAAAAGGATTTTTCCACGCTCTGGAATGGCGAAAAATATAGATTTGTTCGGGAAAGGGTTGCTCAAAATAATTATCCGGATTTTTGTCAGCTTTGTTTAGAAGAGGCACGAAGCCCGAAATTTAATCTGGAGCTAATAAAAGGATAAATGGCACCCTTGGTAAGCATAATCATTCCCACCAGGGATGAGGAGAGGAACATCTCCCGGTGCCTGAAAGCGGTCTTCAGCCAGAAAGTGGATTTTGATTATGAGGTTCTGGTAATAGACTCGGGCTCAAAGGACCGCACCCGAAAGCTGGTGCAGGATTTTGCTCAAAATCATTCCAATCTTCATCTGATTGAATGTGCCCCGGAGAGCTTTCAGCACGGCAGGACCCGGGCACTTGCCAGTGAATATGCTCAGGGAGAGTTTCTGGTTTATCTGGTGGCAGATGCTCTGCCCCGGGATGAAAACTGGCTGGCGAATCTGGTCAAGCCTGCTTTAAAAGATGAGCAGGTTGCCGGCACTTACAGCAGACAGCTTCCCCGGGCTGGTGCCAAGCCTGTAGAGGAAATCCGGCTGAGAAAAAGAAAGGTTTTTCAAAACCAGCCCAGCCAGAGCCAGATTAAAGAAATCAAGGATTACTACAAGCTCAGCCCGCTGGAGAAAATCTGGCTTTGCGATTTTGATGATGTCAGCTCCCTCCGCAGGCGAAGGGTTTTAGAAGAAATCCCCATTCCCGATGTGGACTGGGCAGAAGATTTGCTCTGGAGCAAAACCTGTCTGAAAAAGGGATATAAGATTGTCTTCTGCCCGGATTCAGTGGTGGAGCATAGCCACCATCTCACTTTCCGGTATCTTTTTCGGAGAGGATGGCTGGACCAGAAAACCGCGGGAGAAAATTTCGGCTTGATTTATTATCCTGATTTTAAAGAGATGCTCAAGGGATATTTTAAAGAGATGCTTTTGCTGGAGAGGGAGTTAATTTCTTTTCCTTGCCTTTTTACCAGCAAAGCTTTAGAGATGCTTCGGACTCCCTTTTTGCTAGCCGGGGAAGTTCTGGGAAGATTTCTTGCCTTCCGGAGGATGAAGTTCAGCCAGGGGATTTCTCTTCTTGCTCATTTATCCCGGGCAAAAATTTATCCTCGGGATGCTCGCCGGCGGGTATTTAAAACTGGCTTCTGGCTCGGGGAGGACTGGAGGGAGGTAATTTTTGCTCATCCGCCAGCAATGGTCAGCTTTGAGCTGAAAGTTCCCAGCCAGCCGATTTTTCGGTTTGCCCTGGGAATCAAACCAGAAGCGATTGGGAAAAGAAGCCGGGGGATTGATTGCATAGTTGCGATAAATTCTGAGCCGGTTTTGCATCATCATTTAAAAGCCGATGATTTTCTTTCCGGCTCCTGGGAAGAGTTTGAGCTGGGGCTGAAAAAATGGGAAGGACAAAGAATTCTTTTGAGCCTGCTAACTTCCAGCCCGGAGCTGGAATATGCCTGGGTGGGATGGGCAGAGCCAAAGATTATTTCCCCGGAAAAAACCATCAGAGAAACTCTTAAGGAAAATTTCTGGAGTTTAATAGAATATCTTGCCCAGCCCCGTCCGCTTCGGCATCCATAAATTTTTAAAGGAGGTGGAAAATGGTGGAGTGCCCGAACAAAGAAAAAAATCTAAAAAACTGCAACTGCACCTATGAACCCTGCGAGCGAAAAGGGATTTGCTGTGAGTGTATTCGCTATCACCTTCGGATGAAAGAGCTTCCTGCCTGCTTTTTTACCAAAGAGGGTGAGGCAACTTATGACCGTTCTATTTCCTGCTTTATGAAGTATCATATTTAAGATGAGGATTTTATTCATATATCCGGACATTGGCAGTTTTCTTCCCCGTCATTACCAGCACGGGCTCGGATATCTGTCTGCGGTTTTGAAACAGGCAGGGCATCAAACCAGCTTGATTTATCTCTCTCAATTTCCCAGCCGGGAAGAGATGAGGGAAAGGGTAAGAGAATTTGCTCCCGAATTGATTGCTTACAGCTTTTCCAGCCATCAATTTCCTTATATTCGCCAGATATCCCGCTGGCTCAAGGAGGATTTTCCCCAAATCCTGAGCATTGCTGGAGGGGTTCACGCCAGTTTATCGCCCGAGGAGGTGATAGCAGAGCCGGGAATAGATTTAATCTGCCGGGGCGAAGGGGAGCAGGCACTTCTGGAGCTGGTAGAAGCACTGGAAGAAGACCGCTCTTACTTAGAGATAGAAAACCTCTGGGCAAAATGGAAGGGAAGGGTGGTGAAAAATCCGCTTCGGGAGTTGATTGAAAACCTGGACCAGCTTCCTTTTCCGGACCGTGAGGTTTTTGAGTATCAGGAGATTCTGGATGAGGATAATCAGCGTTTGAGTCTTCTGGTTGGCAGAGGCTGTCCTTTTAATTGCACCTATTGTGCCAATCAGGGAAGGAAACAGCTTTATCAGGGAAAGGGTAGCTATGTTCGCTTAAGAAGTGTTGAACACCTGCTTCAAGAAATTTCAGAATGCGAGAAAAAATACCGGTTCCGGAGTCTGGATTTTAATGATGATATTTTCACTTTGAACCGGGCTTGGCTGGAGGAGTTTTATGAAAAGTATTCCAGACGATTTAATTATCCCTTCCGGATAAATGTCCATATTGGAACCGTGGATAAGGAGATTTTTCAGAAATTAAAGGAGCTTGGCTGTGAGATGGCTCGGGTGGGAGTGGAGAGCGGAAGCGAGCGGGTGCGCAGGGAGATTATGAACCGAAAAATCAAGAGCGAGCAGATTTTAAAGGCATTTTCTCAGGCAGAAGAAGCCGGGATAAAAACCTGGTCTTTTAATATGGTGGGTCTTCCCGGCGAAGGGGCAGAAGATGCTCTGGCTACTTATAACTTAAACCGCAGGCTCTGCCCGGACCATATGCAGGTGAGTGTTTTTAATCCCTATCCCGGAACGGTCCTGTATCAGCTCTGCAAGGAAAAGGGGTATTTGAAGGGAGAAATCCAGGACGGGTATTTTGTTCCGGAATCTGCCCTGGAATTTCCCAGCCTTTCCCGTTCAGAGATTCACAACTGGCACCAGAGACTGGTTCGGCTGGGAGAGGTTTGCAGAAATCAAAAACAGCTGAAAAGAGCCCTGCAGGGAAGAGAACTTCTTTTTGACCTGATTGACCTGCTTCCCCAAGCAGAGATTATCACTCCGGTGCCGGATTATTATGGCGAAGAATATGTGATGATTTATGAGCAGACAAGAAGGGTTCTGATTATGCATCCGCCCTGCCGGGTTCGGTTTTTCCTGGAATTACCAGAGCCAGCGGAGTTGCATTTCGGGATTATGATGCATCCCGGGATATATCAAAAGGGTGAGCCCGGGGGAGTAATTTTTCTGGTTCGGGCAGGAAAAAAGCCAGAGGACCTGGAAGAAATTTTTTCTCATCATCTGGATGCTAAAGTCCGGGCTGAGGATAGAGGATTTTTTGATGAGCAGGTCAGTCTGGAACGATTCGGGAGAGGGAAGCTTATTCTGGAACTAGAAACTCGGGCAAAAATTCCCGAAAAAAATCAATTCAACACCGCAGGATTTACCAATCCAATAATTGTTAGCAAGATTACAGAAAAATCAGGAGCAAAAGATTGTTCAGCCAGGAGAGCATAGCTTATTTAAAAAAAGCTCTTAAGGAAAGAAAGGTAAGCCGGGCACCGCTTGACCTTCAGCTTCTTCCCACTACCCGATGTAATGCCCGGTGTTTTTTCTGTCCGATTTATGCGGTGAGCGAGGCGGGTAAGGAAAAATATGCTCCCCGCTGGCAGGCACCCGCAGGGGATTTTAATCTGGGAATTTTTGACCGGCTGGTTGAAGACCTCTGGCGACTGGGTGGGCTGAAGCGAATTCACATTACTGGCGGAGAACCGCTTTTATATTCCCATATTATTCCGATGCTTTTTCTTCTTCGGATCAATTTCCCCCAGACTGAGATTGCTCTGGTGACCAATGGGATTCTTTTAAAAGATTATGCCCGGGCTTTGGCAGAGCTGGGCTTGGACCGGATTTCAGTGAGCGTGAATGCCGGCACCAGGGAAAGTTTTTCCCGGCAGATGAAAGTAAGCGAGGATAAGTTTGACCAGCTCTGGAAAGGAATTAGGACACTGGCAAAGTACCGAAAAACTCAAAAGCCCTTTATCTCTTTAACTGCGGTTCTGAATCAAGCCAACTATCAGGAGGTGGAGGAGCTTTATTCTCTGGCTTCTGATTCCGGGGCAGATGCTTTAACTTTTCTTTCCCTGATGGATTTTCCTTTTCCCGGAGAGCCGGAGCGGGAGTTTGTCTTGAGCCAGGAGGAATTTCAGGTTTTTCTGAGGGAGCTTGAGAGATTGCAAGCTCAGGCAGAAAAATCCGGGGTGTATCTGGGATTTACCGGCACTGACCAGCATTTAGGAAAACTCCGCTCCGGAGATATATATAAACGAATTCCCTGCTATGCAGGGTATGTTTTTGCAATGGTCTGGCCGGATGGCTCGGTTCGTGCCTGCTGTAATTGTGAAGAGGTTTTGGGCAAGTTAACCGAGCAGGGTTTTTATGAGCTCTGGACCGGGGAGCGGGCGCAAAGAATTCGGGAGCGGATGTTTCAGATTAACCAGCTTGGAGCACCTGAGCTCTGCGATTGCCAGGAATGCTCTTATCTTTATGAAAACCAGAAGTTCTATGAGCTTTTAAAAGATGAATGATTTAGAAAGATTGGCTTTTTATTACGGGGCAGGAAGGCTTTTTATTCCCCGACCAAGATTTCTGATTTATAATCCCACCCATCGCTGTGACCTTACCTGTCAGCACTGCGGAGTCTGGAGAGGAGAGAAAAGAAAAGAGCTGGCTCCAGAGGAGCTGGGGAAACTATTAAAGCAGAGCTTTTTTCAAAAAATAGAAGTGGTCTGGCTTTCCGGTGGAGAGCCCAGTTTAAGAAAAGATTTAAAAGAGCTGGCAGGGGTAATGACTCAGGCATTAAGGAATTTAAAAATTCTGGGTATGGCAAGCAACGGCTATGCCCGGGAGAGAATTTTAGCCCGAACCGAAGAGATTTTAAAAGAGCTTGACCCTGAAAAACAGGGCTTTTTTCTCCACCTTTCCCTGGATGGGATTGGTGAAGTGCATAATCAAATTCGTGCCCGGGATGATGCCTTTGAAAATCTTTTAAAGACCGTTGAAGGATTTAACTCGCTTAAAGCCCGCTATCCCCGGTATCAGCTGGAGCTGGGATTTAACTGCGTGATTCAGAAGGCAAATTATTTTCAGCTTAAAGAGATTTATCAATTTGCCCGTAAGCAAAAGGCAAGCATCACCTTTAATCTGGTAGAGATTACTGACCAGTATTATGATAATCTTGAACAAAAGAAGAAGCTGGAACTTTCAGAAGAAGAGAAAAGGGTGGTAAAGGAATTTTTAGCAGAGATTCTTGGGGATTTTCCTGCCGGGTATCAGAGCTGGCTTAAAAGTTTGATTGCTCTTTTAGAAGCCAGAGAGCGTTCAAGGAAATGCTTGAGCCTTTATTCCACCCTGATTCTGGATTCTGATGGCACCTGGATACCCTGTCCGCTCGCTTCAGAATGGTATCGGGTGAATTTTCTGGAGATTGAGCCGGAGAAATTCTGGAAAGGAAGGATTGCCCGGGCATTACGGAAAAGGATTCAGAGAAAGCTTTGCCCGGGCTGTGGCTTGAGCTGTTCTTTAGGAGATTCTCTTTCGTTAAGTGAATTTTTAAGAGGGGGATTTAAGTGAGCCAGCCCGCAGAGGAAAAAAGCAGGTATGAATATAATTCAGCGGAGCTGGAGCTTAAGATGATAAATCTTGAGCTTTCCAATCTGTGCAATTTGAACTGTGGGTTTTGTCTTCGCCGGGCTTATGAAGGGGAAGGTAAGAACCAGATTATGAAGCTGGAACTCCTGGAGCGGATTTTACCGGAACTGAATCAACTGGAAATGATAGACCTGACCGGCTGGGGAGAGCCAATGGCTCATCCGAAATTTGAGCTTTGCCTGGAAAAAATCCGGAAGAATTTTTCCGGTTTTTTATCTTTAACCAGCAACGGCACCTTACTGGATGAGCGAAAAATTCAGGCGCTGATTGATGCTCAGGTAAATACCATCTGCTTTTCTCTGGATGCTTCTTCTTCCACCGTGTATCAGGCTCGGCGGGGAGGGAGCTGGGAAAAAGTGGAAAAAGCAATTCTGGAGCTGGTGAAAAAGAGGGAGCAGAGCCAAGACCGACTTCCCAAAATCTATGCCAGCTATCTTTTAATGAGAAGTTATCTTGCTGACCTTTATCCCTTTGCTCAAAAAATGGCAGAATGGGGCATAGACGGAATTCTTTTCCAGCAGATGGGCGGAGTATTTCGCAGGG
>CAZKMM010000106.1:0-9370 GCA_964553915.1 uncultured bacterium | reverse complement strand
CAGAAAAATGGTATAAAAAAAGCCTTAAGGATTTTCTTGCCCGGGGGAGCGGATTGGATGAAGATTTACTTATGATTCTTGCCCGGCTGTTTTTAATCCCCGAACCCAAAAATTTAAGTGCCGGTGAATTGTTGAATTACCTGCAAAGCACGGTTTCAGCTGGTTGCTTTTCTCTTCAGATTCAAGCCAGCATCAAGGTCTTGCTCCAAGCCTTGGGGGATTTTATCTCTGCCCGCTCCGGCGAGATTTCTCTTGGGCATCGGGCAATTGCTCTAGAGGTAAAAGGAAAGAAGATTCAAAGCATTGAAACCAGTCAGGGTAATATAAATCCCCAGGCAGTGATTTATGCGGGCTCAATTTCCGGAATTTTTAAACTGGTCAGTTCGGAAAATCTGCCAGAGAAAATAACCAGAAAGCTGAAGAAAGCTATTCCCTGCTCAGCTCTGGCAGTAGATTTTGCCCTGCGGGAAAAAGTCAGTGATATTAAGGGAATTATTCTGGAGCCTGAGCTTGGGGCAGTGGGGAAATTTCCCTCTAATTCTGATTCTTCCCGGGCACCAGAAGGCAAACAGCTTTCCAGCTGGTTAATTCCCCTGCCCAGAAATCAGCTGGAAAACCCAGAAGCAGTGAGGGGGGCTCTGGTTAAACTTCGGAGTAAAATCCGCCGGCTCTTTCCTGATTTTTTCCCTCTGGTGGAATGGGAGCGGATTCTGGTGCTTTCTGAGGCATTTTCCCTGGCTCCTGTTCCTTCCCAGAGCCTTCCCGGTCGTTTAAGTTCCCGGAGCCTTGAGCTGGAAAATCTTTTTCTGGCAGGAGATAGCCTAGCCTTTGCAGGCAGGGGCACAGATATAGCGGTTCTCAGCGGAGAGCAGGCAGGAAAAGATGCTTGGAATTTTTTGGAAGGGGGAGAAAAATGAAAGTTGGAATGGCAGGCGGGGTTATGCTTTTGGCAAACTGGAAGCAGGCTTTGAAAACTGCGGTTGAATTGGGCTATCAGGCTTTTGAGATTTTTTGTGAATTTCCTCAGGTGGTTCCCGAGCAAATTACCCCTTCTCAGAAAGAATGGGCAAGAAAGTTTATTGAGGATTCCGGCATAGAAATCGCGGTGCATTCTCCTTTTAATGACCTTAATATTGCCAGTTTAAATCAGGGGATACGTAGGGAGTCAGTTCGGCAGAGCATAGAGGCGCTCAGGCTCTGTGCTGAGCTGGGCGGGAAGGTGCTGGTAATTCATAATGGTCTTTATCTTATGGACCCGGCTTTGGAACAGGCGGAAAATGCCCGCAGGCTCCAATATCAGCTAAATCTGGAATCTCTTTCCCAGATTGTTAAAGAGGCAGAGAAGCTGGGAGTTTATGTTTGTCTGGAAAATTGCAATTTTGTCCCGGAGAGGATAGAGAACCGAATAGAGGACCTGGTAGAGATAAAAAAAGCTCTGGGAAGCGAGTATTTAAAATTTACCCTGGATATCGGGCACGCTCGCCTGGCAGAAGGGGTGGAGAAGGCAATCCAGGTTCTGGGAGATGAAATCCGCCATATTCATTTTACAGATAATTTAGGTGAGGCAGATGACCACTTAATTATTGGAACTGGAAATTTTAACTATCAGCCTTTTCTGGATTTTATTATTAATTTCCCCTATATCGTGACTTTAGAGGTGACTCAATTAAGCACCTCTCCCCATCCTGCAAAAGAGAGCCTGGAAAATTTCCAGAAAATTTTGAAACAATACCAAAGCCCGCCTTTTAAACAGAACTGATAATTGAAGATAAAAATTGATTTCTAATCTTCAAGGAAAAGCGATTAACTCCAACCGCTCAGGAGAATTTTATTCAGAAAAAATCAGCTCTTGATTACTCTGGTCGCCTGCAGTCCCTTGGGAGTATCAATAAATTCAAAAAATACTTCCTGACCATCATCAAGAGATTTGTATCCTTCGCCCTCAATTACTGAAAAATGAACAAAAATATCTTCACCAGTATCCTGCTCAATGAAGCCAAATCCTTTGGTGTCGTTAAACCACTTAACTTGCCCCCTTAGCATTCTCCTACCTCCTGTTTGGGCTTCTAATCATTTTCTAATTTAGATGATAGCAAAAATAAAAAGGTTGTCAAGTAAAAATTAAAAAAATTTAATTTTGCTTTAATTTTTCTCAGGCAGGCAATTTGGAAGGAAAAAGAATGATTGTTATCTTAATTACAAAATTCTGAACCAGAGGAGAAATCCGACCAGGATAAAAAGCAAAGCCACCCCTCGCTTCAGCCAGAACTCAGGAATAAATCTAACCAGAGCATCGCCAATTAAAACTCCAATTAAAGTCGCAACCACCAAAGCCAAACTGGCAGACAAAAATACCACCAGAGGATTTTTGCTTTTGGCGGTCAGACCAAGCGCGGCTAATTGAGTTTTATCTCCCAATTCCGCAAGAAAAACCAGCCCAAAGGTGGTGAAAAAGAGCTTCCAGTCCATAAATCCTCCTCCTTAAAGGGAGTTATAAAAAGATGCTAGGGCGAATCTTTAAAATCCAAGCGCTTAAAGCTCCTTTTTATTTCCAAATCGGTTCCAGTGGACAAAGTCAGAAAGGGATTTTCTCGGTGGTGCTTTGGGCTCGTGGTCCGGATATCCTAAAGGAATTAACTCCACCACTTCTACATCTTCAGGAAGACCAAGCACCTCTTTAGCTTTTTTATGGTCAAAAAATCCGATATGGACGGTTCCCAGACCAAGTGACCAGGCGGTCAGGCAGAGGTTTTGGGTGGCAATGCCCAAATCAAACATCATCCAGTCGCCATAAACGCTCATTGGCTCGCCTTTTTTGTATCCGCTCAAGCCTTTCTTGCCACAGACAGCTATTACATAAGAAGCATCAACCACTGCGCTATAAGAGGGATTTCCTGGAGGGAGGGTCTCCTGAAGCTGTTTTTTTACCTCCGGGTCATCAATAACCACCAGCTCCCAGCACTGGGTATTTGCCCAGCTCGGTGCCCACCGCACTGCCTCTAAAACCTTGTTTAAATCTTCTTTAGAGACCGGATTAGATTTATATTTCCGAACGCTCCTTCTGGTTTTAATACACTCAATCGTATCCATTTATCCCCTCCTTGCTCAAAAATTTTTAAAAGCATACCAGAAAACAAGTTAAAAACAAACTTAAATGGAGCAAATAATAAATGAAAAAGAAGCTAGGTGCTTTGGTGCCGGCGGAGGGATTCGAACCCCCGACACTGCGGATATGAGCCGCATGCTCTGACCGCTGAGCTACGCCGGCTCTATTTATTTTATTTAGCATAACCTTTGAAATAGTCAAGATTGAGCAAATTTTTTTCTCCCTTTTCCTTGACAAAAGAAGAATCAATATTTAGAATAATACGATAAAATGAAATGGAAAGATAAAAAGTCTAGAAACATTTGTCATTGCTGGTGGGTTGGAAGCTGAATTTTTCCCTCTAAATAACCCTTCCTGACTCTTCACATAAATTTTGCTTATCAGTTCAATCTTATCCAAAAAGGAGGAGTAAAATGGACGAAAAACTTAAAGAATTGGTGGAGCTTGGTATAATATTTCACGGTCATAAATGTCCGGCAATGCCTTTAGGGATTCGTGCTGGACTTTTAGCCCTGAAGCTTCTTGGGGTAGAGCGAGCTAAGGACAAGGAGCTTTACTGCCAGCTTGAGACAGGTCCTGCTCACGCTATGCTTTGCTTTGGTGATGGGGTTCAAGTAGCCACTGGTTGCACCTTTGGAAAAGGAAATATTGAACGGCTCAATTATTCTAAAGTGGGCTTGATTTTGATTGATGTTAAAAATCAAAGAGCGGTGCGAGTGGGGTTGAATCCAGAGTTCCACAAAAAAGCCCTGGGGTCTGAGTTTGTTAAGCTGAGAGAAAAAGGGGTGCCACCGCAGGATATCTCCCCAGAAGTGGTTGACCCGCTGGTTGAAAGGGTGCTTAGCCTTCCCGATGAACAGATTTTCCGAACCGGGGGTCCTTTTGCCTATGAATTTAAGCCCAGAAAAGGCACTTTTGAGTGGATAGAATGCCAAGGCTGTGGCGAGGTAATTTTTGCTCATGGCGTGAGAATTGCGGATGGCAAAACCGTGTGCGTGGTTTGCGGAAATTACGAGCCCCATCCTCTTGCGGAAAGCAAAACTTAAAAGGTAAGCGAATTTATTGGACTAGGTTAAGAAGTTTTTAAGGATTTGAAGGGGGAAATAATATGATTATCACGCTGGCTGGAATTATAACCTTTATTTTTACCACTGCTTTGACCATTGCTGGGGTCGGCGCTGCCTTTATTTTAATTCCTGTATTTGATGCTCTGGGAATAGATTTCCGGGTGGCGATGGCAACCGCGCTTTTGCTTAATTCCATTGCAATGATTTTTGCTTCTACAAGATTTATTCGTAAAAAGCTGGTGATGTTTAAGGTTGCTATTCCAATTTTAATTGTTGCCACTGCTCTCAGCCCCCTGGGCGCAATGACTGCCCAGCACATCAAAATCATTCCTCTTAAATGGCTTTTTGTGGGATTTTTGCTTTTTGCTGCTTATATGATGCTTTTTTATCGCCCAACGCTTAGAGATGAAGAGAAGCTCTCAAAAGGTGCCAAGCCAGTGGTTTATGGCTGTGGGGTGGGGGCGCTGGCGGGATTTATCGGAGGGTTGCTCGGAGTAGGTGGCGGAAACATTATTGTCCCGGTTTTGGTCTGGCTGGGATATGACCCGAAAAAAGCCAGCGCCACCACCAGTTTTATTGTCATTTTTTCTTCTTTTTCTGGATTTTTGGGGCATGCGACCTTAGGGAATGTGAACTGGATTTTACTGGGCGCAACCGCGGTGGGCTCTGCCGCTGGAGCAATACTGGGCGCTTATCTAATGACTGAAAAGTTGAGCAGAGAGCAGGTAAGGAAAATAATTGGTATCATATTGCTGGGCATTGCTGGAAAGATGATTTGGAGCCTTTTAAAGTTGATGCATCTTATTAAATAACTAAAAGGGGGTGGAATGAATCTGCTTTATACAACGCCTCTGATTTTCTTTGTTATTGCCTTTTTCTTTTCAATGCTCGGGATGGGTGGTGCCCAGCTTTATATCCCGATTTTGTTCTGGCTGGGGATGGATTTTAAAACCGAGGCAATTCCTTTAGGAATGCTCCTCAGCCTGATTAATTCTACCAGCGCGACCATAACCTATATTCGGCACAAATTAATCCGCTGGCGAGTGGCACTGCCTTTGGCATTAACAATGTTTGCTTTTGCACCGCTGGGAGCTATGACCAATGCTCATCTTCCCAGCAAGGTGGTGATTTGTTGTTTTGCGGTTTTTACCGCTTTAGCGGCTACCCTGATGATTCTCGGAATTGAACCCAAGCGCAAACTTTCACTCCGCACTGAATATTTCCTTGGCGCCTTGGTGGGAATGGTTTTGGGATTTATTGCTGGGTTGATTGGTAGAGGTGGTGGCTCATTTGTGGTGCCAATTTTATATCTGGCAGGACTTTCCGCAAAAAACGCGGCCGCAACCAGCTCAATGGTAGTGAGTTTTTCGGTTTTTTCTGGGTTTATTTCTCACCTGCTTCTTTCCGCTCATCCTCGCTGGCTTCTTTGGATTTTAACAGGCGGAGGGGTTCTGGCGGGAAGTCAGCTGGGCTCCCGGATAATGGCAAAAAAGCTTAAATCCCGTCAGGTAAAGTTGATTTTTGCTTTTATTCTTTATCTGGTTTCCGCGATTTTGATTATCAAAGATGTGATATTGAAATAAAATCAGGGGTAAAAAATGTTTAAGAGGTTTTGTTTATTATTTTTCCTTCTTCATCTTCCCTTGCTTTCCTTTTCCCAGACTTTGAAGCTATCTGGGCAAAATCTTCGCATTGGAGGTGGAATTCATCTGGATTATCTGTTTTTTGAGCCAAAGGAGACTTCTTTTGATTACCCGGGCGGAAAAAGAGATAATGACTTTCTTTTAAAGCGAGCCCGGGTTAAATTATGGTTTTCTCAATCCCACACTGAGGAATTTATCCAGTTCGGCTTGGAGCCGGGTCTGGAGAAGCCAGTTCTGGATGCGGAGCTGGATTTACTTCTTAAGCCGGGTTTGAGGCTTCGCTTTGGTCAGTTCAAGCCTCCTTTTAGCGAGGAGCGATTGGAATCTGACCTCGCTTCTGATTTCATTGAAAAAAGTCTTGCCTCCAATCTCTCCCTTTCCCGGAGCTTGGGGGTCTCGCTGAAATATTTTGACCAGACCACTGGCATCTGCTGGGAAGGTGGAATTTTTAACGGGGAAGACAAATGGAAAAATTCTACTGATAGCCATCCGGAGATTGAAACCAGATTAAGCTGGAGCAGGGTAGGGGAAAATTTTAATCTGAAGCTGGGAGCAAGCTATGCCTGGGGAAAGCGGTTAAATCAATCCTCCACCCCCAAAAGTTTTAAAGGAAAGACCACGAATGAATTTGTCTTTTTCTCGCCAGTAGAAGTGAAGGGCATTCGGGAAAGATGGGAGGGGGATTTTAAGCTCTATTTCCGTTCCTTTTCTGTTTTCGGTGAGTATATTCACAGCTGGGAAGAAAGGGAAAAAGTGAATATAGATGTTGACATTGATGGCGATGGCATATCAGACCAGCAGATACTCTGCCATCGCTCTCCTTTAAAAGAGCAGGGCTGGACCGCAGGATTTACCTGGCTGGTCACCGGAGAGAAAAAAGCCAAAAGGGTAATTCCCAAGAGCAAATGGGGAGCTTTGGAGCTGGTTTTTCGAGGGCATAGTATAGAATTTGATGGCTCATCAGAAGGGATTGCTCTGCCCGGGCTGGCTTCCACGGGCAATGAGGTGAATAAGACCAGCCAGCTCCTCTCCCGTAAAAGTATTGACGAAAAACTCGTTGCTTATACTCTGGGAATGAACTGGTATCTGGCTCCCGGATTGGTTTTAGAAGCAGATGGAATCTGGCAGAATTTTGACCAATCTTTCATCCGAAACGGGCACCATTCGGATTTTAATGCCCGGATAAGAATCAGCTACTGGTTTTAATTTCTTTTTTGCCAAGCAACAATGCTATAATTCACCCAGACCATCTTAAAGGAGGCGAAAATGAGAGAAAAGGGGAGGGGAGCTTTACTTGGGCTTTTAATTTCTGGTTTTATCATCTGGGGCTGTGCGATTCGCCCGATGCCTGAATATGAAAAAAATCCCACTCTGCCGAAAGTAGAAGGCACCTTAGAGTTGCCAGGACTATATGATAAGGTTGAGGTCTATCGTGATAAGTGGGGCGTGCCTCATATTTTTGCCCAGAATGAACAAGACCTCTTCTTTGCAGATGGCTATGTTCAGGCACAGGACAGGCTCTGGCAGATGGTTTTATTCCGGGCAATAGCCACCGGAAGGCTCAGTGAGATTTTTGGTAATGTGGGCATTCCCGGAGAGAGCATAATGGGGATGGAGCTTACCACCCTTGCCATTGACCGGAGAATGCGGGTGATGGGAATGAATTTTATTGGTGAGGTTGGAGAGCAGATTTTAAAAGAGTTTCAGCCTGAGGTTTATGCTCAGCTTAAAGCTTTTTGCGATGGGATTAATGCCTTTATTGACCAGAACATTGACCGGCTTCCTATTGAATTTCAGATTTTATACTACAAGCCCGACCATTTTCGTCCTGCGGATATAATCAGCATCTCCAGATTTTATGGCTCAATGCTTACCGCCAATCTTGACCAGGAGCTGGTTAGATATGTCCTGATTAAAAAATATGGGCTGGAAACCGCCCTGAAATTGATGCCCTTGCATCAATCCCCTGGTCCCACTGTGGTTCCCAAAGAACTGCTCAAAACCAAACTAAAAAAACCGGTTCCGCTTTTGAAAAGACCCGGCGCTCTGGATATTGCCAACACTCTCCCGGTAGAATCTGCGCTAATGCTGGCAGAGACAGAGCGGGCGATTCGCCGAGTCACTTTATCTCCTTTTCCTGCTGGAAGTAATAACTGGGTGGTCAGCCCAAAAATCACCGCGACGAAAACCGCGATGATGGCGAATGACCCGCATCTGGTTCATATTGAGCCGAGCCTCTGCTATCTGATGCATTTAAAAGGTGCGGGCTATGATGCTTATGGGGTGGTATTTCCTGGTCAGCCCTATATTGTAATGGGTCATACCCGGGGAATGAGCTGGGGAGCGACCGTGACCTTTGCTGATACCCAGGATTTATTTGTAGAGACCATAGACCCGAAAAATCATCCCGGAAAATATCTATATAAAGGCAAATGGCGGGATTTCTTTGTTCGCAAAGAAGTAATCAGGATTCGTCCGGGAAAAATTCAGCTGGGAAAAGATAAGCATTTCTGGAAAAAGGAGATAACTGTCCGGGCTACAGTGCACGGTCCGGTAATCAATGATGTGGTTCCGGATCTTCCCAAAGATACTCCTCCGCTTGCCCTTCGCTGGACCGGTTTTGATTTTTCCCGGAATCCGGATGTTTTTCAGATTGTGCTCAGTGTCAAAAATGAAAAGGACATTATTGAAAGAATCAAGGAGCTGAAAAAGAAAACCAACCTGAAGCTGATCAATGTGGCAATGATGTTCTCCACCTGGATGAAGGGAAAGAGCTGTGAGGATTTTATTGAGGGAATGAAATATAACGAGCTTTTAAATATGAACTGGGTCTGTGCGGATGCTAAAGGCAATATAGTTTATTTCCCGGGTGGGCTGGTTCCGGTGCGGAAAAAAGGCATCGGGATTGCCCCGGTTCCCGGAGAGAGCGGAGAATATGACTGGAGCGGGTTTATTCCTTTCTGGGAGCTTCCTTATGTGATTAATCCCCAGCGGGGATATATGGCAACTGCAAATAATCAGGTGGTGGAGCCGGAGTGGTATCCTTATGTTTTTGGCACCAATTATGCTGGAGGATGGCGTGCCTGGAGAATTGAGGAGCTTCTCAATCAGTTAAAGCCCATCACCATTGATGATATGCGGAGAATCCAGAACGATGTTTATGTTAAGATGGCAGATGTTTTTCTTCCTTTGATTTTCCAGGCAGTGGAAAAGAAAAAGGTAAAGGATAAAAGGATTCTGGAAGCGGTAAAGATTTTAAAGGAATGGAACCGCTACGCTACAATTGACAGCCCGGCTCCGAGCATTTTTTACGAAACAATAGACCATCTGGTTGACCGGGTGCTCTCTGATGATTTTAAAGGGAAGATTTATAAAGACTGGATTGAGCCCAATGTCTATCATACGGTTCGGATGTGGATTATCAAAGGCGAGTCAGAATTTTTTGATGACCGTCGCACCCCAAATAAAGTTGAGGATAGAGATGATATTTTGGTCGGTGCCCTCAAAGATGCTCTCAAATGGCTCACCATCAATTGGGGCAAGGATATGTATAA
>CAZKMM010000105.1:0-9622 GCA_964553915.1 uncultured bacterium | reverse complement strand
GAGATTTTATCTTCATAGCGGTTTGGGGCTTTTTTCAGGAGAAATCTTTCACTTGTTTTGGCTTTTAAAATTTCATCCCCAGATGCTTGAGGACAGTGGAGCGAAACTGACCAATATCACCTTAAGAAAATGGTTCTGGCGACTCAAAGAGCAAGACCGTCCCTTTTTTCTTTTTGTCAATTATATGGAGGCTCACTATCCTCTTCCTTTGGTAAAAAAGTCTTTCCGGTTTTTTCCCGATGGGAAAAAGCCCGCTTATTATAATCTTCAGGTGGATTATAATAAATTTTATTGCCAGAAATCAGTTAGCCCCAAATTAAGAGAAGCTATCATTGATCATTATGATGGAGCTATTTATTATCTTGACTATATGCTTTCTAAATTGTATATAAATTTAGCTAAATTTGGATATCTTGACAACACTATAATTATTATTGTTGGGGATCATGGAGAGATGTTTTCAGAACATCATCAATTCTGGGGGCACGATTACTATCTTTATGAACCTCTGGTTCGGGTGCCTTTTCTCATTTATTATCCTCGGTTATTAAAACCTGACCGAATTCCGGTCCCAATTTCTTTAATTGAAATTCCTCAAATGGTTAATGACTTAATTCAAGGAAGGGTTCCTGAGCAGATTGCTCATCCCCAATTCAAGCCACTCTTAGCCGAGGTTTATACTCCTTATCTTTGGGTAGAAGTATGGCAGAATCACGGTTGCTCCCCTTCTCAAATTGATGACCTTTTAAAGGAGCAAAAAGCAGTAATTTCTTGGCCTTATAAACTTATTTGGGATGAGAAGGGAGAGGATGAGCTTTTTGACCTTAGCCAGGACCCTCAGGAAAAAGTAAATTTAAAAAATCAAAAGCTCCAGACTTATGCTCAATTAAGCTCAACAGTTGACATATATCGGTCCCAGATCAGGAGCGAGAAGAAGAAAAAACCCCTTGTGGATGTCTCCACTCTTAACGCTCTTCGCACTTTAGGGTATCTTCGCTGAAAAAGACTATCGGGCAAAAAATACCTTACAGCCATATTTTGCCGA
Organism: uncultured bacterium; assembly: GCA_964553915.1. Taxonomy (GTDB): domain Bacteria; phylum RBG-13-61-14; class RBG-13-61-14; order RBG-13-61-14; family DRUE01; genus CAZKMM01. Next base: position 8,577 of record CAZKMM010000105.1, on the reverse strand, counting down.
GGCAGTGCCAAAAACCAGCCAGTCCTGATAGGTGGTCATTGTCCGAATCCCGTAATACCATTTATTGCCAAAACCATCATCGGTCTCTAGAATCCAGTTTTCGCCGTCTTTGCTGGAAAAGAGCATAAATTTTCCGCTGGGAAGCATTATAAAGCCTTTATGATAATAAGTCCCGGCATAAAGCCTTCCTTTATATTCCTGCAACTGCCAGATATAGGCATTGTGGTGATTAACAAAGCCTTTTTTCAAAACCCGCTCAAAATTAACCCCATCCTGGCTCCGATACAGGTCTGAGCCAAGAAAGAAATCCATTGTGGAAAAATAAAGCTGGTCCTGGTAAACATAAAGCTTCATTATTGCGGTATTGGTGAATTTTTCCAAGCCCTTCTTTGCCAGAGGCTCATAATTAACCCCATCTTTGGTGCGAAAGAGCTGGGCGCCCTTTATATTCAAGGTGCCCAGATATAAATATCCCTTAAATTCAGCAAAATCACTCACCCACCAGTTGCCTTTATCTCCCAAGCCTTTTTCTGCCACCCGCTCCCATTTGTTTCCATCTTTGCTTCTCCAGATTTCCGCACCGCTTTTTCGGTTCTCTACCCCAACATAAATCCAGCCCTTAAAATATCCCAAGCCCCTGCCAGAAGTATTGTTCGGATTGCCAAAACCTTCCACCGCTACCTTTTCCCAGTTTTCCCCATCACAGCTCCGCCAGACCTCCATTCCATCATCATGATTGGCAGTTACCCCATAAAGGCATTCGCCAATTACCTTTAAACTTCTCACTCCGAGATTATGCGGATTGCCCAGCCCGTCTTTTACCACCTGCTTCCAGCCCTGCTCTGGAGTGTATCTCCAGATTTGAGCTCCATTGCTGGCTCTTTTTGCCGAGGTGGCAGAGAAAAACCGAAACATCCCCGGCATCTTTTTAATATTAAGGGTGCCAACATAAAGGGCATCTTTATATACCGCCATAGAAAAGGCATATTTATTTGCCCGGTCGCCAAACCCATCCTGATTTACCTGACAGACCTCAGATAAAGTCTTGCTCTGATAGCAGGTGCCTTCTTTGGCTTTAACCATCCAGCCAGAAAAAAAGAAAAAGCTGGCAAAAAGGATTATCCATTCTCTTTTCATTTTCATCATTTTTACCTCCCTTTCCTTTTATTTTTATCTTGCCAAAAATACCTTACAGCCATACCTGGCAGAGGCAGTGCCTATAACCAGCCCGCCCCGATATCTAGCCATAGTGCGAATTCCATAATGCCAGGGATTGCCAAAGCCATTATCAGTCTCCACCACCCAGTTCTCCCCATCTTGGCTGGAAAAAAGCATAAAACTTCCCTTGGGAAGCAACAAGCCCCGATGATAATAAGTCCCGGCATAAAGCCTTCCTTTATACTCCTGCATCTGCCAGATATAAGCATTATGAAAATTATTAAAGCCATTTTTCAGGACCCGGCGAAAATTAACCCCATCTTCACTTACATAAAGGTCAAATCCCCGAAACATATCTGCGGTGGAGAAAAACAGTTTATCTTTGAAAAGATAAAGCCTCATAATCATTGCATTGGTTTTTTTCTCCAAGCCCTTCTTTGCCAGAGATTGATAATTGATTCCATCTCTGGTGCGGTAAAGCCGGGCACCAAAAATGTTCATCGTGCCCAGATAAAGATAATCTTTAAAAATAACAAAATCGCTCACCCGAACATTGTTTTTAGTATCAATCCCTTTCTCTGCTACCCGTTCCCAGTGCTCACCATCCTGACTCCGCCAGATTTCCGCGCCGGTTTTAAAATTCTCCACCCCGAGATAAATCCAGCCCTGAAAATATCCCAAGCCCCTGCCAGAAGTATTGCTCTTATTCCCAAACCCGCCAATCGCAACCTGCTCCCATTTTTCCCCATCGCAGGTTCTCCAGACCTCCATCCCTTCATCGTGATTGGCAGTAACTCCATAAAGGCACCCATCAATTACCTTTAAATTCCTTACCCCATAATTATGAGGATTTCCCAAGCCAGCTTTCACCACCTGCTTCCAGCCCTGCCCGGGAGTATACTTCCAGATCTGGGCTCCCTGGCTATCTCCTTCAGTGCTGGTGATGGTAGCAAAATGAATCATATCCGGAAAGGTTTTTAAGTTCAGGGTGCCTACATAAAGAGCATCTTTATACACTGCCATTGAAAAAGCATACTTATTTGCCTGACCACCAAACCCGTCCTGATTAATCTGACGAACCTCAGCCAGAGTTTGAGTTTTTATAGCCGGGGAATTTTGAGCAAATCCCGCCCAAGCCAGAAAGAAAAATCCGCTCAAGTTGGCTAAAATTCTAAATTTCTGCAGAGTTTTGATTATCTTACCCATTTAGATTTTTCTCATCATAAAAAATTTTTTCCTTTTGGTCAATTTTTTAGCTCAAAAGCCAGCAGATAAATATTTTTTAATTTACAAATCTTTTTAATTCAGGTAGAATAATCAAAAATTAGAAAATGGGAGGGAGAAATGGCGCTAAGAGACAAGGTAATCATCACCGCGGCTTTGGCCGGGGCAGGGACAACTAAAGCAAATAATCCTGCGGTTCCTTATACTCCGGAGGAATTTGCTGAAGAGGCTTATAAATGCTGGAACAGTGGAGCCGCAATTGTTCATATTCACGCTAAAGACCCTCAGACCGGGGCAGGTAATCCGGATTTAAAAGTTATCACTGATGTGGTGGAGGCGATCAAGGCAAAGGCACCGGAATTGATTATCAATCTCAGCACCGCGATTGCTCCGGGAGTTACCCCGGAGCAGAGAATTGCTCCGGTGGAAAAGCTCAAGCCCGAGCTGGCAAGCCTGAACACCAACACGATGAATTTTGCCATTGCTGACCATAAAAGCGGAAAAGTGCTGGTAGAGATAATTTTTGAAAATACTTTTAAGATGATGGAGGACTTTGCCCGGAAGATGAAAGCGGTAGGCACCAAGCCCGAGGTAGAGGTTTATGACCCGGGCGGAGCCTATAATGCCCTTTTGATTCGCAAGCAGGGAGATGTTTTTGAGGAGCCGATACACTGGCAGTTCGTGTTTGGAGTTGCCGGGGGAATGCAGTTTACTTCGCTGACTATGTGCCTGATGAAAGATATAATCCCCAGGGAACATACCTGGAGCGCCTGCGGAGTGGGTCCTCATCAATTTCCTGCTATCACCCAGGCTTGCATTATGGGCGGACATATGCGGGTAGGCTTGGAAGATAATGTCCGGGTTCCTGGAGGAGAGCTGGCAAAAGGAAGCTGGGAGCAGGTGGAATGGGCAGTAAAAATTGCCCAGATTCTTGACCGTCCGGTAGCCAGTCCTCAGGAAGCCCGGGAGATTCTTGGCTTAAAGCCCAGAGCCTGAATAAGAAGCTGGAGGTGAGCCGGTGGCAAAGGTCAAGCCCTTAAAAGAAACCGAGCTTTTCCGTTCCCTGGATGACCGGGAGATTGCTCTTTTAGCCACTTTTGTGGAGGAAAAGTCTTATTCTGCCGGCACCCCGCTTTTTTATGAGAATATGAAAGGCGAGGGGATGTATATTATTATTTCCGGTCAGGTTAAACTTTCCAAGATGCTTTCTGAGGGAGAGGAGCGGACTTTAACGGTCCTGGGAGCTGGCGATTATTTTGGTGAGAATGCTCTTCTGGAAGAAGGTCCAAGGACCGTGACCGCAATCGTGATGCAGGAGAGCCAGCTATTGGTTTTAAAAAGGAGCAGTTTCCAGAAGCTGATTGAAAAGGAGCCCAAGCTGGCAATGAAAATCATTTTGGGGATGTATCAGACTCTGGCAGAGAGAATCAGAAAAGCAAGCCCCAGACTTCAACAACTTATCCTTCAAGCCGGATAAAGGGGGGTAAAAAATGAAAAGGTTATGGCTTTTAGCAGTGGTTCTGGTTCTGGCAGGATGCAGAGGAGGGGAAATTGCTCAGACAGGAGGACCCTCTCTTCCTGGTTATTGGTTTCATCTGATTTTGATTGTCCTTCCCCTTCTGGTGATTATCGTCAAACTCTTTACTGACCTTCGGGAGCTGAAGGATTCCCTGCTTTCCATTGAAGGTCAGCAGAAACGGCTTCTTTCCCGAATTGAGGCTCTGGAAGAGAAGCTGAAAAAGAAGCCGGCAGCAACCCGCACTCGCACCCGTAAGAAAAAGGAAGAATAAAATGGAAGTAATCGGGATTGTGCTTTTGTTTGGTCTTTTTGGGGTGGGATTAGGCTTGGTTTATATTTTCCTCCGCTATCTGGAGCTTTTGCGTTCTGTGGAGGAGTTTAACCAGAAGATTCTTTCTCAGCTCAATCGTCTGGAAGAAAAACTGGAATTAAAATCTGAGCCTAAAACCATCATCGCAGAAAAAACACCGGAAGAAAAAGAAGCTTAAAAATGGAAATCCTGCTCTGGATAGTTATTGCTTTTCTATTCAGCTGGCTGGTGGTCTCGGTCTGGTACCGAAGGAAACTGAGCCAGAGAGAAAAAGCTTTAGAAAAATATCTCCTCTCTGATGAAAATCTCCGCCAGATGCTCTTAAATCAAGATAATTCCGCTGATAATGAATGAGCTTGCTCCGGTGCTAAAAAATCAATTCCCCGGCTCAAATTCTCTGGTCTTTTTTGACCACGCCGGCATCTCACCCATTACCCGGCGAGCTAAAGAAAAAATCATCCAGTTTGCCCGACAAATCTCTCAGCCAGAAGGAATCCTTCCCGGAAAGTTCTTAGAAGAAATAGAGCAGGCAAGAAAATTCTGTGCCTGCCTGCTTAATACTGAGCCGAGCAATATTGCTTTTGTCCGCTCCACTTCTTTTGGAATCTCTTTAGTGGCAAGTGGTTTGAGCTTTAAACCCGGAGATAACATCATCACCTTTGCCCGGGAGTTTCCAGCCAATATCTATCCCTGGCTGAACCTGAGGAAAAAAGGCGTGGAAGTAAGAATGGTTCCACCCCGGGAAGGAAGAGTTTTAATTGAAGATATAGAAAAGCTGATTAACTCTCGCACCCGGCTGGTGGCAATCAGCTCAGTGCAGTTCACCAACGGCTTCCGCATAGACCTGAAAAGATTGAGCCAGCTCTGCCAGAGCAAAAGAATTTTGCTTTTAGTGGATGCGATTCAAAGCCTGGGGATTATTCCTTTTGACCTGAAAGAGACCCCGGTGGATTTTATCTCTGCAGATGGTCATAAATGGCTTCTTTCTCCAGAAGGAATCGGGATTTTTTATATCAATCCAGAAAGACTCCAGGAGCTGGATTTAAATATCGTGGGCTGGAACAGTGTGGTAGATGCTCATAATTTTCTGGATTACAGGCTGGAATTCAGAAAAGATGCCCGCCGGTTTGAGGAGGGAAGTTATAACACCCTTTCTATTCTGGCTTTAGGAGCCTCAGTTTCCCTTCTTTTAGAAGCCGGGATAGAAAATTTATTCCAGAGGGTTTTACATTTAACTGGAATTCTGGCAGAAGAGCTGAAAAAACTCGGAGCAAAAATTCTCTCGCCAATGGGAGAAGGGGAGCGGAGCGGGATTTTAAGTATTCAGGTGGAGGGGCTCTCTCCCGAGGAGCTTTACGCAGGGCTTCGGGAGCGAGGGGTGGTAAGCTGTCCCAGAGGGGAGGGGCTTCGGCTCAGTCCTCATGGCTATCAGGAAGAGGAAGATGTGGAAAGATTCTTGCGGGCATTTCGGGAAGCAATCAAATGAGCTAAAAGAGCTTCTCCTGGAAATTTACCAGTTGCTTTATGCTCATTTCGGACCCAGAAACTGGTGGCCCGGGCAAGGTGAATTTGAGATTATCTTAGGAGCAATTCTCACCCAGAACACCAGCTGGAAAAATGTGGAGCGGGCAATTAATAATCTGAAAGAAAAAAACCTGCTTCAGCCAGAAAAGCTGAGAAAAATCCCCCAGGAAAAGCTGGAAGAACTGGTCAAACCCTCAGGATATTACCGGCAAAAAGCCAGGCGGATAAAAGATTTTCTGGAATTTTATTTTGCCCCGCCCATTTCCGGAAAAATCCAGAACCTGAAAAAAATCCCCACCAAAAAGCTCAGGAAGATGCTTTTGGAAATCAAGGGAATTGGTCCAGAGACCGCGGATTCCATTCTTCTTTATGCCCTGGGCAGACCGGTCTTTGTGGTGGATGCTTATACCAGAAGGATTTTTTCCCGGCTGGGACTGGTGAGTGAAGATATAGGCTATGAGGAGCTACGGAAATTTTTTGAGCAGAACCTTCCCAGAAAAGTCTCGCTCTATAATGATTACCATGCTCAGCTGGTGGAGCTGGGGAAAAGATATTGTAAACGGGTGCCAGATTGTAAGTCCTGCCCTTTATCTTCCATAAAGTTATGCTTTGAAAAATAGTTTAACTATTTTGATTTATAAAAGAAATAAGCTCTTCTTTTGGCTGGACACCAACTGCCTGTCCCACCTCTTTGCCTGCTTTAAAAAGAATCAGGGTGGGAATTGCCCTGATTCCGTATTTACTGGTGGTCTCAGGATTCTCATCCACATTCAATTTGCCCACCCGGAGCTTTCCCTCTAAGTCTTTGGCAATTTCTTCCAGAGTCGGTGCCATCATCAGGCAGGGTCCACACCAGGGAGCCCAGAAATCCACCAGCCAGACCTGGTCGCTTTTTAATACCTGCTCCTCAAAATTCCGGTCATTTAGTTCGGTGATTACTCCTGACATTTTTACCTCCTTTTAAAAAATTTTATTAATTATTTGGAAAAAGTCAATTCATTTTTATCGCAATATATTGATAATACGATTTAATGGCTTGTCAAGTAAAAAAATTTTTTTATTTTTAACCAGCTCAGGGTTATACAGGATTTTTAATGTCGGTCAAAAATCTTTTTTTCTTGTCTTTTCCCGCTTTTTAGGAGCTTGCAACAGCTTAAGGATTGTTTTAAAATCCCAGCGGGAGGTGAGAAGATGGGAATTACCAGAAAAGAAGTAGAATATGTGTCGCATCTGGCTCGGCTTCGGCTCTCAGAGGAAGAAGCAGAAAAATTTACTTCGCAATTAGACCAGATTCTTTCTTATTTTGAAAAACTCCAGGAGCTTGATACCAGCCAGGTGGAGCCCACCTCTCATCCGATTCCGATAGTCAATGCTTTCCGGGAGGATGAGATGAAGCCCTCTCTGGACATTGAAGATGTGCTTGCCAATGCTCCGGAAAAAGAGGGCAGTTTCTTTAAGGTGCCGAAAATTATTGAGTGAGGTGGAGTGATGGAGCTGTATGAACTGAGCCTTAGTGAGCTTTCCCGGATGCTGGAGAAAGGAGAATGCTCCAGTGTGGAGATTACCGAGAGTGTGCTTGAGAGAATCAAGCAGGTGGAAGATAAGATTGGTGCTTATCTCTGGTGGAATGAGGATTATGCTTTAAGCCAGGCAAAACAGGCAGATGAGCAAAGGAAAAAAGGAGAGGGCATCAACCCGCTTCTTGGCATTCCTATTGGTCTTAAAGATATTTTTATCACCAGAGGCGTTCCCACCACCTGCGCCTCAAAGATTCTGGAAAATTTTATCCCGCCCTTTGATGGCACTGCGGTTGCCAAACTCAAGGAGCGAGGAGCGGTTATTGTGGGAAAGTTAAATATGGATGAATTTGCAATGGGCTCCACTACTGAAGGCTCTGCCTTTAAAATCACCAGGAATCCCTGGGCACCGGACCGGATTCCCGGAGGAAGCTCAGGCGGAAGCGCAGCCGCGGTAAGCGCGGATGAATGTATCGCCAGCCTGGGCACGGATACTGGCGGTTCCATCCGCCAGCCCGCTTCCTGCTGTGGGGTGGTGGGAATCAAGCCCACTTATGGAAGGGTGAGCAGATTTGGGATTATTGCTTATGCCAGCTCCCTGGACCAGGTAGGACCAATTACCAAGACGGTTGAAGATTCTGCCATTCTCCTGGAAGCAGTGGCAGGATTTGACCCGAAAGATTCCACCTCGGTGCCAAGAGAGGTGCCCAGATATACTGAGGTGCTTACTGGTGAGGTAAAAGGAACCAGAATCGGACTGCCCAAGGAATATTTTGTGGAGGGTTTGGACCCGGAGGTGGAAAAAGCGGTAAAAGATGCGGTTGGGCTTCTGGAGAAGCTGGGAGCAGAGCTGGTGGAAATCAGCCTGCCTCATACTGAATACTGCATTGCCTGTTATTACATTATTGCTCCAGCAGAAGCCAGTTCTAACCTGGCAAGATATGATGGGGTTCGCTATGGTCTTCGGGTGCCAGCTCCCGGTCCGATTGTTAATATGTATAAAGCCACCCGGGACCAGGGATTCGGGGCTGAGGTCAAGCGGAGAATCCTGATTGGCACTTACACCTTATCTGCCGGCTATTATGATGCCTATTATTTAAAAGCCCAGAAGGTCAGAACCTTAATCAAGCAGGATTTTGAGCAGGCATTTGAAAAGTGCGATGTGATTATCACTCCGGTAATGCCCACCCCGGCTTATAAACTGGGCGAGAAGATTGATGACCCGCTGGCAATGTATCTTTCAGATATTTTCACTGTTTCCTGCAATCTTGCTGGTCTTCCGGGAATGAGCATTCCCTGCGGATTCAGCTCTGATGGTCTTCCAA
>CAZKMM010000104.1:0-9646 GCA_964553915.1 uncultured bacterium | reverse complement strand
AAGATAGTCCGGGAGGGGAAAACCAGCCAGCTTCTGGCAGAGCCAGAAATCCTGAAAAAATATGGGATTCGCCCGCCGGAAATTGCGGAATTATTCTCTCAGCTGAACATCTCACCGCTGGAGACCGACCCGAAGCAGGCAGGAAAAATCCTCAAAGAAAAGGGCTTTAAATTAAACCGCGCCCGGGTGGAAAAACTCAAAGAGCGAGATCGGGAAAGGAATCAGAGAAAAAATCAGGCAATTATTGAGGCACGCTCTCTGGAGCACATTTATCCCGGGGGTCAGCAGGCACTTGCGGGAATAGACCTTAAAGTTTTTTCCGGGGATTTTCTTGCCATAATCGGTCAAAATGGCTCGGGCAAAACCACTTTAGTCAAGCATTTTAACGGGCTTTTAACTCCGAACTCTGGAGAGGTCCGGTTTAAAGGAGAGAAAATAAAATCCGGCTTAGTGGCAGAGCTGGGAAGAGAAATTGGTTTTGTGTTCCAGAATCCGGACCATCAGATTTTTGCCCACACAGTTTATGATGAGGTGGCATTTGCTCCCAGGAATTATGGATTAAGTGAAGAGGAGGTAAAAAAACGGGTAGAATTTGCTCTGGAGCTGGTAGGGCTGAGCGGTCGGGAAAATGAGAACCCTTTTTTGATGACCAAGGGGGAAAGGCAACGGCTGGCAATTGCCGGGGTGCTCAGCTCTGGGGCAGAGGTCTTGATTCTGGATGAGCCCACCACGGGCTTGGATTATCAGGAGCAGATGCGGGTAATGGAGCTGTTAAAAAAGCTCAATCAGGAAGGTCATACCATTATTATCATCACTCATACTCTCTGGCTGGTAGCGAATTATGCCCGGCGAGCAGTGGTTTTGAGCCGGGGAGAAAAAATTCTGGAGGGCACGGTTCGGGAGGTTCTTACCCAGCCAGAGCTATTAGCCAAAGCCTCGCTCAAGCCACCAGCCATTACCGAGCTGGGCTTGGAGCTGGGATTTGGATTTTTAAATGTGGACGAGGCAGTGCAGGTTCTGGAGAAAGAAAAATGAGCCAGTTTTTATATCTGGAGCGGGAATCAATCTTTCATCAGCTTCATCCTTCAGTGAAGATAATCGGGCTTTTTATTTCCTTTATTCCTGCTTTGAGTTTTAATCATCCTGCTTATATTGGAATTCTCTGGCTCGTTTTTCTTCCTTTCGGAATTTCCAGTGGTGGACTTCGCCTGCTTTATCGCCTGCGGGGATTGTTTCTTGCGATTCTTTTTGCCAGCTTTGTGCTCTGGACCATCTTTACTCCGCTGGGAGAGGAAATTCTCTGGCAGGCAGGCAGGCTCAAGATTACCAAAGCAGGCTTGCTTTATGCCGGAGGGATGTCGCTCCGGCTTGGTTTGATGCTTTATCTGGGCTTGATTTTTATTGCCTCTACCAGCATTGAAGAGATTTATTACGGGCTTACCCGTCTTGGACTACCTTTTCCTGCCAGCTTTGCTTTAAGCCTGAGCTTTCGGCTCGTGCCCATCTTCTCGGAAAGTGCCCGGACGATTTTAGAGGCTCAGAGATGTCGGGGATTGAAAATTGAAGGAGGTATTTTAAACCGGCTCAAAAGTTATCTTCCGATATTTATCCCGGTGCTCTTTTCTGCTCTGCGGAAGGTTGACCAGCTTTCCATTGCTCTGGAAAGTCGGGGGTTCGGAGCCAGAGTCAAAAGAACCAGCTGGATTCAATTCCGGTTTCAGAAAAGAGAGGGATTTTTTTTATTTATCTTGCTTCTCCTTGCCGGGATTTGCCTTGCCCTGAGAATTCTCGGCTGGGGAGCGGTGCGGTTTTAGTTCAGACCAGGCTCTTAAATCCCGCTCAATATTTTGAGCCACCAAGTCTTTTTCTAAATTCTGTGCCCGCTTCTTTTGAAGGATATAAAGCAGAGCTCCTCCAATCAGCCAGAAGATAAAAAACCATCTCCAGCCAATTTCTAACTGAGTAAAAAGCATAAAGATTGCAAGTATGCTTAAAATCATTCCCAGCCCGGGGCAAAGCCAGAGCAAAAATCCCCGGAGCTGAAAAGGAGCCTGAGCATAAGCCCGGGGTAATTTTTTCGGAAAAAGCAGGACGGAAATCATCAGGGGAATAAAGATAATCAGCCCACCAATGGAAGCATAGGTTTCAAAGGTTCCTGCCGGCACCCGAAAGAAAATCGCCAGCAGTCCAATAAGCCAGATTATGGTTAAAAACCGATGCGGAGTGTGATATTTAGGATGCACCGCACAGAGCCAGCGGGGGAAAAGACGGTCATCACTTACCACCAGCAAACTTTTGGTCGCACACATAAAACAGGCATTGAGCGAGGTAGTAATGGCAAGGAAGGCTCCGCCCAGCAAAAAGAATTTAAAGCCCGCACTACCCAAAATCATCTGCGCTGGCTCACTCAAAAGTTTACCGGCACATTCCTGCCAGGGACAAACTCCCACGGTCACCACTGCCACCGCCACATAAAGAACCGCCACCAGAGGAATAGAGATAAGCAGAGAAAGCGGGATGTTTCTTCCCGGGTTTTTTATCTCTGCTCCCAGCTCTATCACACTGTTCGCACCGAGCAAAGCAAGGGTTAAAACCGCGCTTCCAGCTAAAAGTCCAGAAAATCCTTTCGGGAAAAGAGGGTGAAAATTCTCCGGATTTACTTTTATCATTCCCTTCCCGCTGAAAAATATCAAAGCGGAAAGTAAAATCACCACCATCACAATTTGCACCCAGCCGGCAAGCTCCACTCCCCTTAAATTAACCAGATAAAAAAAGCTCAAAAGCAGAGCGGAACAGAGCTGAATCACCCAGAAAGAAGGAGTATAAGCAAAGCTCTGAAAAAGATATTCCACTGCCCGCAGAGAGTAAAGAGGAAAGGTGCCAAAAATCATTCCCAGAAGGTATCCCCAGGCACCAACGAAAGCCCAGCCTGAAGAAAAAAGTCGGCTGGGATAGCGATAGGTTCCGCCCACGCAGGGAATCGCAGAGCCGAGCATTGCCAGAGAAAGCATTAACAGGAGAATTAAAATTCCTGCGAGGATAAAGGCTAAAGGAAGCGAGGGACCGGTCAGGCTCAAAGCATAGCCAGTAAGGACAAAAATTCCCGCACCAATAGTAAACCCCACTTCTATGGAAACCAGGGCAAAAAGTCCCAGCACCCGCTTTAAGCCGAATTCTGATTCAGACATCAGGGCAGATTATATCAGATTTTTCGGGAAATTTACCAGCTTTCAACAAGAGAGCGAAATTCCGGAGCGGAATCTATTTTATTACCCGGGGAAGAAAGAGTCCATTCAAAAAGGTCATTCAAAATTCGCATAAAAATAATATGGGCATAATAGGGGCTCTGGTGAGGATTGAAATATTTGTGCACCTGAGCATCCGAGCCAAATTTGGTAGACATATAATAAAAATGGTCGCTGGTGCCTAAAAGCCTCCAGCTTTCTAGCAGATTCTTATCTTCGCTTGTTTTCACCAGAGGCTCCAGGGCATAGAGCTTATCCATTGCGGTTCTTTGAAGGGCATTACCGAGCCAGGCAGATAAATCCCGTTCCATATCTGCCCAGCTCAGCCAGGCAGGGGAGGAAAATTCCTGCTCAGCCGGGAGTTTTTCTATTGCCTGAGAAGGGATGAGAAATTCCACTTCTCCTGAGTCAATTAAAAGAGCAGGCAGGTGCCTGAGAAATTCAAAAATTCCGCTGGTGCTCCATTGATGTTCTCCAAAGGTCTCATAATCAATAAAGATGTTAATCAAAGGCAGGGAGCTTTCCAGAATCCAGCGAGCATATTTTTCTGCGGTGAGGGGATGCTCCTTCCAGCCTGAGGCAGAGAAGCGAAAAGCAATATCATCGCTTAAGGGATAATGTCGGAGTAAAACCTTGAGCCGGGAGCCTGACCGGGCTTGATACACTTTTCCGGCACCATCCTTTCCCACCATCCAGTCCACTCCCTCTGCCAGCACTCCCAAAAATCCCAGCTCTTCCAGCCAGGGAACCAGATGGTCCGAGTAAATTAACTCTGTGTTTCGGAAGACTCTGGGACTTTTTTTAAAAAGAGATTTAATTTTTTCTACCTGAAGCCGGACCTGAGCCTGAAACTCACCGGGAGAATAGACCGAAGCCAGAGAATGATAATAAGTCTCTCCTAAAACCTCCACCTCATCATAAGAACAAAGCTTTTGAAAACTTTTCAATGCTTCGGGTGCCCACCATTCCAGCTGGTCGAGAAGCACTCCGGAAAAAGAAAAGCTTACCCGAAATTTTCCTGGATATTTTTCAATCAACTCCTTTAAAAGCTGATTGGTGGGAAGATAGCAATTCTGAGCTACTTTCTGGATAATTTCCTGATTCCGCTCATCATCAAAGTAATGATGACTTTTCCCTATCTCCAGAACCGAATAATTCCGAAGACGCCTTGGCTGATGAACCTGGAAATATAAACAAATATATTTCATTCCCTTATTCTTTTCCGGCAAGTTTCTGATATTCCTGCCAGCAAATTTCTCCTGCCCGCTCCCAGTTAAGAGATTTTATCTGCTCCCAGCTTCTCTCTACCTGCTTTTTTGCTAATTGAGGAGAATTTAAAAGCTCAAACCCATATTCACAGAACAGCTCGCTTTCCCAGTAATTAGCTTTTGGAACATAATCTAAAACCTCACTTACCCCACTCTGCCGACAGATAACCGCAGGAACTCCCTGGGCTAAAACCTCCAGCACCGCCAGACCAAAAGGCTCACTGACCGAAGTTAAAAGAAATAAATCTGCCCGGCGAACCAGCTTTCTTACCTGGCTTTCCTCTAAAAACCCGGCAAATAAAATATGATTGCTAAGCCCCAGCTGGGCACAGCGTTCAACCAGCCAGTAAACCATATCTCCCCAGCCAATAAAAATAAAGCGTAAATTTCTTTTCCGCTCCATCATTAACCGGGCAACTTCTATAAAATATTCCGGTCCTTTCTGCCAGGTAAGTCTTCCCAGAAAGATAATCTGCTGAAATTTTTTCCTGGAAGAATAGGTTCTTTTAGGAGGAGCTTTTCTTCTCAGCTCAATTCCATTGTAAGCCACAGTAATCTTGCTCTCCGGCACCTGATAGTATTGAATAACCCGGCTTTTGGTATAATTACTCACGCAAAATACCCGGTCTGCTAATCCCACTCCCTGGCTTTCTATTTCGCAAATTTTCGGGTCCGGATTCGGATTTCGGTCATACTCTATGGAATGAATATGCACGAAAAAAGGAAGACCGGTTTTTTGCTTGATGGCAATTCCTGCTTTAAAAGTGAGCCAATCGTGGCAGTGTATCAGGTCAAATTTTTCCTGCTCCACTAATTTCAAACCAGCCTGAGCAAGCTTTTCTATCTCCTGAAATAAATCCGGTCCGTAAATCTGAGCTTTCCGGGAGCCGGTTTCTTGGGCTTCATCCCTCCAGAGAAGATATTCCAAAGGCGAAAAATACCCGGCGGGATAGGATTCCTCTGTGGGTTCAGGGAATTGCAAATCCAGTTTTTCTCCTTTCAGCACCTGCTGAGAGGAAACCAGTTTTAAAAATCGGGGAGAGGTTTTAACCGGAGCTGGAAGCAAAAAAATAATTTTCGCTCCTTTTTTGCTTAAAGCTTTGGTAAGCCCATAACAGGCGTTTCCCAGACCACCGCTGATAAAGGGAGGAAATTCCCAGCCAAACATCAAAATTTTCAAGCTCCCCTCCAGTTTACCCTTAGTTAATTTCCATTATAAGAAACTTGCTTCAGGAATGCAATGAATTTTAAAAGCCATCTCATCTATTTTCCATTCCTCAAAAATTTAGATTATAATTTCAATTAAATGCCTGCTAACCTGACTCCAGAATATTTTGAAGCAGAAAAACTCTATAAACAGGCAAAGACTACGGAGGAGAGGATTTCTGCTCTGGAACAGATGCTGGCGGTGATTCCCAAGCATAAAGGAACAGAAAAGCTCCAGGCAGAAATCAAGCGCAAACTTGCCAAGCTCCGGGAAGCTCAGGAAAAAGCTCCGAAAAAAGGTCCCCGGCGCTCCAGTCAGTATTATATTGCTAAAGAAGGTGCCGGACAGGTGGTTTTAGTGGGACCGCCCAATGCGGGCAAGAGTTCCATTTTGTCTGCCTTTACCAAGGCTCAGGTAGAGATTGCAGAATACCCCTATACCACCCGCAAAGCCCAGCCGGGAATGATGCCTTTTGAAAATATCCAGATTCAACTGGTAGATACTCCTCCAATCAGCCAGGAATATTTTGAGCCCTGGGTGAGCACAATTTTGAGGAATGCGGATGGAGTATTATTCGTAGTGAATCTCGCCAGCCTGGAAATTTTAGATGAGATTGAAATGGTCCTGGAAAAACTTGGAGCAAGAAAAATTCATCTAATCGGAGAGGTTGAGGAAAAATTTGAGCCAGACGGCAGGGCAAATCTCCGAACTGTGATGGTTGGAACTCACCTAGACCTGCCTTCTGCCCGGGAGAATCTGGAGGTGATTCAGGAGATTTACCAATCCCGTTTTCCTGTGGTGGGTATCTCTATTTCAAGCGGAGAGGGATTAAAAGAATTCCCCAAAAAGGTTTTTGACCTGCTGGAGATTGTTCGGGTTTATACCAAAGCTCCGGGAAAGCCCCCGGATTTAAACGACCCGGTGATTTTACCCAAAGGAAGCACAGTTTATGATTTTGCCTTTGAAATTCACAAGGAGCTGGCAAAAAATTTGAAATATGCCCGAATCTGGGGTAAAAATAAATTTGAAGGTCAACGGGTGCCAAGAGATTATATCCTGGAAGATGAAGATATTTGTGAACTTCATAGTTAAGGAGAGAAAATGTTTGAATTAATATTGAGATTCCCCTTCCTGTTCTTTGCTCTCCCTCCAGATAATCAAGAAATTACTACTCTGGGAGAAGATGCCAAGGTAAGAAAAATCCCGGAGAATTTACTGGTGGTTTTAAGAGTCCTTGAGGGTCCGGAGCCGGGAAAAGGATATCAGATTACCGAGGCCCCTTTAACCATCGGTCGGGACAATATCTGTTCCATTACCATCAACGACCCAAGAATGAGCAGACAGCACGGAGTAATTTATTACTATCATCCGGATTTTTTTATCAAGGACCTTGGCTCCACCAATGGAACTTTTGTCAATGAGCGAATGGTAAAGCAGACCCGGCTGAAAAATGGCGACCAAATTCGGATGGGAGGGACCCTATTTGAAATTATAATTACCAAACTCTCAGAGGACCAAAAATAAGATGAATCAATTTTCTGTCGTTGCTCACGGCATTACTCATCAGGGAAGGCATCGGGAGAAAAATCAGGACCAGTTTCTGGTTAATCGTAAGCTCAATCTTTTTGCGGTTGCGGATGGCGTGGAAGAGGCTCCTTTTGGAGAAATTGCCAGCAGAATGGCAGTTGAGGAACTGGGAAAAATTATTACTGGACTGGACCTCTCTCAGGATGCTACTCCTCCCTTTGAAGACCACCCCGCTCTTCCCTTGCCTGCTCGGGCTTTAAAGTATGCTCTTCGGGAGGTTAATCGTCGGCTTTATGATTTTGCCCGACAGAATCCCAAGTATCAGGGAATGGGCACAACCTTAACCACTCTCTGGCTCACTCAGGGAAAAGCATATATTGGACATATTGGAGACAGCAGAGCCTATCTGGTCCGGAATGGAATTGCCCAACAGCTCACCCAGGACCATACCACCATTGCGGACCGACCGGTTCAGCAGACTGAGGACCTTGAACTTTACGAAGAAATCTCTCATATCTCCGAGCATGAGTTAACCCGGGTGGTGGGAATAAATCCGGACCTGATGGTTCAGCTTGCCGGCGGTACCCCTCATCCCGGCGACCGATTTGTTCTCTGCACCGATGGACTTTATGGAATGGTGCGGGATTTTGAAATTGCCCAAACAGTAGAACAAAATCCTCCCCAACTTGCTTGCCGGAAGCTGATTGAATTAGCCAATCAGCGTGGCGGAGTTGACAATATTGCTCTGGTCGTGATACAGATTGGATAAAAACATCTAACCAGGAGCAGGCAAAATGGAAAATCTGGATTTGATCAGAAACATAAGAATTTTTAAGGAGCTGGATGACCAGGAGCTGGAAAAATTTTTGGCGATTGCCCGGGAGGAACAATTTCCTGCAGGGTCCATCATCATTGAAGAGAATACTGAAGGAAAGGCTCTTTATGTGATTAAAACCGGTTCAGTGGTGGTGAGCAAAATAGATGGCAGTTTAGAAAGCGAGATTGCCAAGCTCTTTGCAGGCGAGCATTTCGGGGAGATGAGTCTGGTTGAAGACGCCAAAACCAGTGCCCGGGTAACCGCTCATAATGATGTGGTCTGTCTGGTAATTCCCCGGGAGGAATTTCAGAAACTTCTGGAAGAAGATTACAAACTCGCGGCAAAAATTTATAAGGCTTTTACCCAGGCTCTCTGCGACCGTCTCCGTCAAACCTCTCAGGACCTGGTGGTCTGGAAGCCAGAGTTTTAACCCTGATTTCTGGGCACGGTTCTGCGAAGATTTTTAATTAATCTCTGGGCACTCTGCTCAAAACTGAATTTTTCTGCCTGGCGAGGGAAATGAAGAGCCGGGGAGCAAAAAGCTAACACCTTTTTAAAAGCCTCAGATTCCGACTGGTCCGCAAAAAAGACAATAAAAGCAGAGCTGGGGCTTTGATACGCTCTTTCATACGCCCGCAAAGAAATAGCTGTATTTATCCCGTTAATTATTGGCATTTTAATATCTAAAATAACCATCCCAGGACTCTGCCCCTGTTCCAGCCAGCGTGCGGTCTCAATTAATAACTGCTCCCCGGTAGGAAAGCTTAAGGCTCTTCCTGCCAGAAGAGATTTGACCGCTTCCTGCTCCAGAAATTTTCGCTCCGGCTCACTAAATCCCGCAATAAATAAAGAAGGATATAAAGCATAAATAAGCCGATCCTTCTCGCTGAGCGGTTCCAGATTTATCCTCAGCTCAGTTGTTCCCAGCTGAATTTTATCCCCGCTTCTTAAAATTGACCGCTCCACTGCCAGCTGATTAACAAGAGTGCCATTTTTACTATTTAAATCCTCTATTTCAACCACTTCTCCCAGCCGAATCCGGCAATGCTCCGCACTTACTGCCGGGTCTTTAAGCACCAAATCCGCCCGGGAACTTCTGCCAATCAGAACCGAATCCTGGACAAACTCATACCGCTCGCCTCTTTGAGGACCCTGTGTAATGATTATGCTTAACTTCCAGGGCATCTTTTTATTTTAAGGGTAATTCTGAATAATTTGCAAAAAGGCTCTAAAAATCCGCCAGCTCCAGGGCTCCCTGATATACCAATCGGGCGGGACCGGTGAGATAGCAGATATCATTCTTCCATTCAATCTCCAGTTTTCCTCCGGGAAGTAAGACCTCTGCCCGACTCTCAGTCTTCCCCAGCCGGGCGCAGGCAGCCAAAACCGCACAGGCACCTGTGCCACAGGCAAGAGTTTCCCCTGCCCCTCGCTCCCAGACCCGAACTTTTATCTTTTGAGGAGAAAGCACCTGGACAAATTCTACATTGGTTCGGTTAGGAAAAAGAGGATGAGTTTCTACTTTGGCTCCCAACTCCGAAACCGGAAATCCCTCCAGCTCCTCAACTAGAATTACACAATG
>CAZKMM010000103.1:0-9693 GCA_964553915.1 uncultured bacterium | reverse complement strand
CCTTCAATTCTGGTAATGGGGTCAATGACAATTTTTTCCGCCATCTTTTTACTCCTCCCTTTTTATCCCCGGGTTTTAATCTTGAATCGCTCCAGCCTTTCCTCAGTGAGTTTTTCAAACATCGGCTGGGTATCATCTGGGAAAGTAGGCTCCACACAGCCAATGCAGGGAGCACCAGCTCCCACGCACCAATTGACGCCATTGTTCCACATCCGAAGCGGGCAGTCCGCGTAAGTCATCGGACCTTTACATCCAATTTCATACAAACAGCCCGGCTCTCCTGGATGTTTGGCAAACTGCCCGGTATCAAAAAATGCTCTTCTCGGACAATTATCATGGATGAGCTTGCCGTAAAATGCTTTGGGTCTGAGAGCATAGTCAAGCTCATCAGGTCCGGGTAAACCTTTAAGCATTACCATTGCCACGGTTCCCACCATCCAGTCCGGATGAGGCGGACAGCCAGGAACATTTATCACCGGCTTATCAATCCCGGCTTCGTCTAAAACCTCTTTAGCGCCTTTGCATCCACTTGGATTAGGTGCTCCTGATGGGATACCACCAAAACTGGCACAACTACCAATGGCAACTACTGCCAAAGCATCCTGCGCCATTTCTAAAAATTTATCTTTGAGAGTGATATGTTTTCCCTGCGACTCGCCGATGGTGCAGTAAAGACCATCATCCGCAGTTACTACCGCTCCTTCCAGAAGAAGCAGATATTCTCCCTTTTTCTTCTCCTGGGTATCCTGAAGCACCTCCATCACCGGCTCGCCCTGACCTGCCATAATCGTGGCGTGAAAGCGGAGATTTAAATGCTTTCCCGGAAGCACTGGCTCCACCAGAAGATTGCGGATATCTGGAGCCACGCTGTTAAGAAGTGAAACCGAGCACCCAGAACAGCCGGCACCTGCCAGCCAGACCGCGGAAATTTCTACCACCTTATCTGACACCCTTATACCTCCTTGTTAAATTTTGCTTTAAATTCTCCTGGCAAATTTTTTACCTCTTTTAACCGCAGGAAGCAGATGAACCACTTTTGGAGTTTTTTAAATTTAATCACAAAAGGGAAAGAATGTCAAGCTTATTATATTATCTTTATATTAAAAATTCAGAATATTATATTTTCCCATCAGCTCCAAAACCAGAGCAAAGGAAGCGTGGGGCTCAATGACCGCGGAGCAAAATCCGGAATTCGCAGACTAAAACCAGCTGACGGTTTTGGTCTAATAGTTCTTCTGGCAGACCGAAAATCGGGGTGGCGTTTTTGATTGCTTCAAGTCCTGCCCGGTCTATTGCCTTGAATCCAGAGGAACGAATTACCTCCTGGTCAACCAAAAAGCCTTTTTCATTTAGGACAAATCTGATTCTGGTGAGCAGGTCTCCGCTGGTGGGTGGGATGATGTAAAGAGCCGGGATTGGATTCCAGTAAAAGGCAATGGAGCGCTTCAGTTGATTGAAGAACTGGGCGTATTTAAATTTATAGGCGCTGGCAAAGGTAATTTCTCCCAGCACTGCGCCATCCAGAAAATCAACACAGCCCGGTTTTTTCGGAATAAATTTCACCACCTCTGCCAGGTCCGGTTTTAGCTCTTTAATAAGCTCGGTTTTCTTTTCAGTGGGTTTGGTTTCAAAAAGGCTTCTGGGGGAGATAGGTGGAGAGAGTTTCTCTGCCTGAGGCGAGCCCGGTTCCTGCATCTGTTCTTTTTCTGCCCGAACCGCTCGCTCCGAGAGATATTTAGCCTGCTCTGGTTCCTGGTCTGGTCCCGGAGGCAGTTCTATAATTTGCCGGGCAGAGATTTTTTCTAAATCCTCTGGCTCTAAAGGAAGCACCTCAAGATATTCGGGCTCCGGGCTTGACCGGTTATTTTCTATTGGATTATAACTTCCCAAAACCGCCAGATGCCCGGCAAGAGAAATAAGGAATAGATAAAACAGGTTTTTTTTCATCAGTATTATTATATCGCGGACTTCTTATTTTGCCAGATTGGTTTAAGGATTTTCTTTAGATTCTGCAGATAAGATTTCCTCTACCAGAATTTGCTTTAAATTTTTCCTTGCCAGGTATTCGTCAAACTCCGCCTTGAGTTTTTGAAAGAGCTCTAAAAGGAATTTATTTTCTGCGGTCAGCTTCGGGTCTGAGCTGGGGGCAGGATGGATTTCTTCCAGGTTCCAGTTCGGGTCCAGAGCACTGACCAGATGGCTCAGATAAATATTATCCAGTTCCTTACCAGGCTGGAATTGGTCTTGAAGAGAATCAGCCGTAGAGCTGGCAATTCGGTTTAAAAGATGTGCTTTTTCCAGAGAGTCAGTGATTTCTTTCAATTCTGGGATTCCCACTCCAAACCTTTGGGCAAATTCTTTTATGCTCGGAGGCTCTTCTCCCCGAAGAAATCTCAAGCCCACCTCTAACATAATTAAAAAACCAAGCCAGAGCCGATTGGCTCTGGTCTTTTTTAAGGGAAAAGCTTGGGCTTCATAACGATAATGCTGGAAGATATAAGTGAGCTCAGCTCCGAACAAAACAATCACCCAGGTGAGATACATCCAGACCAGAAAGACCAGAAACACCGCTAAAGAGGCATAAATTTTTTCCCGGCTTTTCAGCATCCAGGTAGCGGAGAAGCTGAATCCCCATTTGGAAAGCTCCCAGAAGAGCGCGCCCCAGAAAGCCCCGAACCAGCTAGCACGGGATTCCACATAAATTTTAGGAAAAATTTTATAAAGCAGGAATAAAGCCAGGAGAATCATCAGGAAGCTCAAAAAATAACTTCCCCATTTTTCTCCCAGCCCTACCAGGGACTGAAAGAAGTTTTCTATCCGGGTTTCCTGGGCAAGTCCGCTTTGATTTAATTTTTCCAGGAGCATAGAAAATTGAACCTTGGCGGTAAAATAAAGGCTCAATCCTACCAGCAGGGTTCCCCAGACCAGAATCGCGGTAAATAAAACCGCTCTCTGGAAAAAGTTTCTTTGCCTTTCCTGTTTGAAAGCGAGATTGATGGAGCGGTCTATGGCATTGAAAAGAAAAATGCTTGTGCCCAAAAGCAGGATAAATCCCAGGTATGAGCCAGCCTTGGCGTTCTGGACAAAAGCCAGCACCTGGTCTAAAACCATTTTTCCCACCGCAGAATTGGGAAGGAGATATTGCGAAAGTAGCTGTTCTAACTTGCTTTCCAAATCCACATCCACCATTTTTTTAAACAGAGCAATAAAGCTGAAAAGAAAAGCTAAAAAAGGCACCAGACTGAGCAGGGAACGATAGGCAAGGGCATTAGCCTGAAAATAAATTTTCTCTTCTCTAAAATCCAGAATCGCCCGATAAAAAATACCGAAAAGAAGTTTAAACCCCCGCTTAATTTTATCTTTTATTTGCAATTTTTTCTTCATTGTTTAAATATTTACTGGGTGGAGGGAGATTTGTCAAAGTCAATTAAAGCTTGAGGTGGGAAGATGAAAAGCGAGGAAGGAAAAAAGAAAGCTCGCACCAAAAATAAACCGATAGTAATGATTTCCAGCTATCCGCCCCGGCTCTGTGGGATAGCTACTTTTTGTGAGGAGGCACGGGAGTTCATTCAAAAGCGTCATCCGGAGCGAGAGGTCCTGGTCATCTCTCATAGTGAGGGAGAAGGAAAGGGAGTTTTTCCTTTGATTGATATGACCCGCCGGGACTGGTGGCGTCCGGTAATTGAGAAGATAGAGGAACTTAAGCCCTATGTAATTCATATCCAGCATGAGTATGGCTTATACGAGTATAAAGATGAGATGGGCAGGGGTGATGGAAATCTTGGCTTTATTGAAATGCTGGATTATCTTTCTGAATGGCCAACTGTGGTGGAACCGCATACGGTTCATGGTCGGCTCCGGGAAGATGAGGCGCTTTTTATTCATCGGATGTGCGAGCGGGCAGATGTGGTTTTGTTTAAATGTCATTATCAGCGCTGGCGTCTGGACTGGAATTTTCGGGGTTATAATCTTCCGGTTCCTGGTAATATAATGATAGTTCCTCATGGCGCCCGTCCGGATATGCGCTGGGGACCGGAGGAGATTCCCAAGATTCGCGAGGAGTTGGGCTTGAGCAAGCTTCCTTATTTAAGCGAGCATCTGGTTGGGCTGGTGGGATGGATTCAGGCAAACAAACGCTGGGATATCCTCACCTCAATGTGGGAGGAGATTCACGAGGAAATAAAAAAGGAGACCGGCAAGGAATGGGACCTGCTCGCTGCTGGAGTCTGGCGGGACCCGGCGCATCTGGAAGATTATAAAAAATACCGCCAGGAGGTGGAGATTTTGGAGCAGAAGGGGCTGGCTCATTATTATGAGTTTATTCCCCGGGGAGAGACTTATTATAAAGTGATGGCGGTATGCGATTTTATAGTTCTGCCCACGGTGGATGAGACTCAATCCGGCACCCTTGCCCGGATCATTGCCCTGAACAAGCCCTTCATTACCACCGCTCCAATGGAAGGACTAACCGCCCAGACGCTGGAGAGTGAGGGCGGGCTTTTATTTACCAATCGGGAGATGCTTAAGAAGAAGGTAATCAGGCTTGCCTGTGATGAACAGCTCCGGTTTGAGCTGGGGAGTAATGTCAAAAAATATCTGGAAGAGGTGGTGAGCTGGGAAATTGTTGCCCGGCAGTATGATGAAGCTTATGAATTAGCCCGGGAAGCCAAACGCAAAAAAGAAAAAGTGGTTCTGCCTTCAGAGTTTTAAAAGTGATGGAGCGGGATACAAAAGAGTTATTTGTTCGGCATCATACTAACCCGATTTTGTCTGCCCGGGACTGGAGCTATCCGGTTAATACGGTTTTCAATCCCGGAGCAGTCAGATTTGGCGACCAGCATCTTCTTCTCTGCCGATGTGAAGACCAGCGGGGGATTTCTCATTTAACCATTGCCCGGAGTAAAGATGGAATCTCAGACTGGGAGATAGATTCAAAGCCGTTTATTTCTCCGGAGCCAGACAGTCATCCGGAGGAGCTCTGGGGAGTGGAAGATGCCAGAATTACCTATCTGGAAGAGATGGGCAGGTATGCGATTGTTTATACCTCTTTCAGCCGGGGCGGTCCTCTGGTCTCTCTGGCTCTGACTGAGGATTTTCAAAACCTGGAAAAGCTGGGTGCAATTGTCCCGCCCGAAGATAAAGACGCAGCTCTTTTTCCGAAAAAAATTAAAGGAGAATATCTTTTAATCCATCGTCCGAGCACCACCTTTGCTCTGGGGTTTCATATCTGGCTCAGCTCCTCCCCAGACCTCCAGCACTGGGGAAAGCATAAGATTCTGCTTTTAGCCCGGCAGGGAGCCTGGTGGGATGCCAATAAAATTGGCTTGGGACCTCCTCCGCTTGAGACCCCGGAGGGATGGCTGATTCTCTATCACGGGGTTCGTCAGACCGCTTCTGGCTCCTTATATCGGGTGGGAATGGCTTTGCTGGATTTGGAGAATCCTTATCAGGTTCTTCATCGAAGCGAATCCTGGATAATGAGCCCCCGGGAGCATTATGAACAATCCGGAGATGTGGGCGGAGTGGTTTTTCCCACCGGCTGGATTTATCATCCCGAGACCGATGAGGTTTATCTTTATTATGGAGGGGCAGATACCTGCATTGGTCTGGCAATTGCCCGATTAAAAGAGCTTTTGGATTACATTAAATCCTGTCCTGCGGATACCACCCCAGCCTGGTTTTAAAGGAGGGGGAGATGGACCGAGAAAAGCTGAGAATCGCTATTCTGGCGCCCATTTCCTGGAGATGCCCACCCCGGGCTTATGGTCCCTGGGAGCTGGTCGCATCTAATCTGGCAGAAGGACTGGTGGAGCAGGGGATGGAAGTTGCTCTCTTTGCTTCTGGAGATTCTCTTACCAGAGCCCGGTTGATTTCTGTGGTGCCCAAGCCCTTAAATGAATGGGAAGGAGAGCCTCCGAATATTCGGCTCAAGGAGGAAGAGCATATTAAGGAGTGCATCAAGCGGGCTCGGGCAGGAGAATTTGATTTGCTTCATAACCATCTTCATTGCCACGCTTTGAGCTATGTTGATGATTTAAAGATTCCGGTGGTCAGCACCCTGCACGGATCTGCCTGGGTGCCGGCGCAGAGGGAGTTTCTCCTGAAGATGAGAGAATATCCTTATATTTCTCTTTCTGATGCGGAGCGGACTTTATGCCCGGAGCTGAACTGGGTGCGCACGATTTATAACGGGATTCGTCTGGAGGATTTTCCTTTTTATGGGGGACCACGGGAGGATTATCTGCTTTTTGCCGGAAGGATTGCTCCGGAAAAAGGAGCCAGAGAAGCAGTGGAGCTGGCAAGGCGAGCTGGAATGAAACTGCTTTTTGCCGGGATGATTGAGGACAAATACCGTGATTATTATCAGAAATATGTTGAGCCTTATCTGGGGGGGCAGATTCAGTATCTGGGAATGCTCACTCCCCGCCAGCTGGTGCCATATTATCAAAAGGCAAAAGCGGTTTTATTTTTAATTAACTGGTGCGAGCCGTTTGGTCTGGTAGCCGCGGAGGCACTTGCCTGCGGAACCCCTCTGATTGCCTTCAAGCAGGGAGCAATGGTGGAGATTATTGAATCAGGAAGAAATGGATTTCTCTGCGATGACCTGGACCAGGCAGTAGAAGCGGTTAAAAGACTGGATGAGATTGACCCCAGAGAATGCAGGAAGGTGGTAGAAGAAAAATTCAGCCAGAAGGTAATGGTGGAAAGACATCTGGAGCTTTATTATGACCTGGTTTATGCCCGGGTTCCTCATCCGGCAAGTGAGCTTCAGAGAATTACTCCCTGGGGTAGATGGCTGGTTTTAGAGGATAAACCCAACTGGAAGGTAAAGAGGATTCAGCTCAAGCCGGGACATCGGCTTAGCTATCAAAAGCACTTTAAAAGAAGGGAGCACTGGATGATTGTTCAGGGAACTGCCTTGGTAATTCTGGATGGCAAGGAAATCAGGTTAAAAGCCGGGGAGAGCATAGATATTCCTCAGGGCTCTGCTCATCGGATTGGAAATCCGGGCACTGGACTTTTGACCTTTATTGAAATCCAGCAGGGGGAATATTTTGGAGAAGATGATATTATCAGATTAGAAGATGATTATGGTAGAGCATAAACCTGTTTTCTTTTTCTTAAAATTTCGTTAAAATAAACCCAAACCCAGGAGGATAAAATGAGTGAATACGAAAAACTACTAAAATACCGTCCGCCCAATGTGGAGAAAAAATTAGCTGGCACCAAAATTCTCCTGCTCAATTCCCAGCCGATTTTTCAGGCGATTCTGGATTTGCCCATCATTGTGATGGCGTGCAATATCCGAATCCGCCATACCATTCCCGGGATTTTGCGGGCGAGCCGGGAGCTGGAATCAATAGTTGCTTTTGAGCTGGCAAAAAGCGAGGGAGATATTGACGGCGGTTATACCGGTCAGACTCCGGAAATTTTTGTCCAGACCATTTTGGAATATGTGGAGGGGATGAATTACTCTCTTCCTTTTATCATTCACGGCGACCATATTAAGGTAAAAGATACCAGCGAAGAAGAAATAGAATCCGCAAAAAAATTGATTCAGGCAGAGATTGAAGCAGGGTATTCCAGCTTTGCCATTGATGCCAGTTATAATGAAATCCCGGATAATATCCGTATTACCACTGAACTGGCAAAACCGATTATAGAGCTGGGAATTGGCTTGGAAGCAGAGGTGGGAGAAATCAAGGCATTGAAAGAAGGCGGGGAGCTAACCACGGTAGAGGAGGCTCTTGAATATATTAAGGGATTGAACGGAAACGGAGTTAAACCCGTGCTATTAGCGACCAACAATGGCTCCAAGCACGGAAATTATGCCCCCGGAGAGGAAGTTCATATTGACCTGGAGCGAACCAGAAAAATCTTCAAAGCGGTTCGTCCTTTTGGCACTGCTATTGCCCAGCACGGTATCACCGGCACCCCGCTTCATTTAATCGGGCAGTTTGCAGATTATGGCATCAGAAAAGGGAATGTCGGGACCCAGTGGCAGAATATTGCCCACCAGGGACTGCCCGAGGATTTATTTGCCCGGATGAAAAAATGGGCAGAAGAGAACCAAAAGGACATTAAGTTTGCCACCAGGGTATTTAAAAAAGAAATAGATTCTATCCCGGAGGAGAATAAAAAGAAAATAGAGGAGATGGCATATCAGGAAGCAAAGAGTCTTTTAAAGGCATTTCGCTCTGAAGGAAGTGCGAAAAAATTGCTTGAATTGTTGGATTAGTGAATGAAGGTTCGGGGCGGTAAATATCGGGGAGCCCGGCTCAAGATGAAGCCGGGCAAAAAAATCCGACCTGCCACCAGCAGAGTTAAATCCGCAATTTTTGATATTCTTCCTCATAATTTAGAAGGAATTCTGGTGCTGGATTTGTTTGCCGGAAGCGGTGCTCTGGGAATAGAGGCACTCAGCCGGGGCGCGCTCGGAGCAGTGTTTGTTGACCAGAGCCAGCGTTCCGCTCAGATTCTCAAAGCTAATCTTAAAAAATTGGGCTGTGAAGATAAAAGCCAGGTGCTGATTAAAAAAGCCAGCTCTGCTATCAATCAGCTCGCTTTAGAAGGAGCCAAATTTGACCTGGTGTTTGTTGACCCGCCTTTTGACCAGAATTTATCCTCCACCACCTTGGCTCATCTTTCCCAGAGTGGAATTCTTGAGGAAGAAGCAATCGTGGTGGCTCGGCACAGTCCCCGGGAACAGGTTCAGGAAAAATATGCCCGGCTCATTCTCCGGGACCAGAGAAAATACGGAGATAGTCTGGTGAGTTTTTATTTATTTGAAGTAAATAAAAAGGAGGAAGAAGGTGGCTAAAAAGGTAGCGATTTATCCGGGCTCTTTTGACCCGCCCACCGAGGGGCATCTGAATATTGTCAGGCGAGGAATCAACATTTTTGACCAGGTAATCGTGGCAGTAGCAGAGAGCACAAGCAAAAAATATCTTTTCAGTGTGGAAGAACGAGTGGCTCTCTGGAAAAAACTCTTAAAGAATGTTCCCAGAACCAAAGTAGAAACTTTTAAGGGGCTTTTAGTGGATTATGTTGCCCGCAAGAACGCTAATATCATCCTTCGGGGGCTGAGAAATGTCACAGATTTTGAATACGAAATCCAGATGGCAATCACCAACCGAAATCTTAATCCTAAAATAGAAACGGTTTTTATTATGACTGAGGGCACTTATTCCCATTTGAGTGCCAGCCTGATCAAAGAGATTGTCCTGCTTGGAGGCTCGGTCAAGGGGATGGTTCCGTCTCTGGTGGAAAGAGAACTCCGGAAAAAACTTCTGGCTAAAAAATAATCTCAGCAAAGGAGGGACAAATGAAGCTATCCCGAAGGGCAAAGAGTGTCAAACCCAGCCCAACTCTACAGGTCACGGCACGAGCCAGAGCTTTAAAGGCTCAGGGGATAGATGTAATTGGCTTTGGCGCGGGCGAGCCAGATTTTGATACCCCGGATTACATCAAACAATCTGCCAAACAGGCGATTGACCAGGGCTTTACCAAATACACCCCTGCCACGGGAATTGATGAGCTGAAAAAAGCTATTGTAAAAAAATTTGAAAAAGACAATGGTCTTAAATATTCCCTGGAGCAGATTATTGTTTCCTGCGGTGCCAAGCACTGCTTATATAATCTTTTTCAGGCGGTTCTTGACCCGGGCGATGAGGTGGTGATTATTGCTCCTTA
>CAZKMM010000102.1:6280-9725 GCA_964553915.1 uncultured bacterium | reverse complement strand
CGGAAATCCCTCCAAGTCATCAACCAGAATTACACAATGAGGATTGCCCATACTTACCGCGGTTGCTCTTAACTTTTCTCCTGCTACTTCCAATTCCTGGTCAATCATTGGCTCGGACTGGCTCAGGGGAATTTTCTCCGGTGAAAATTCTGGCCTGCCCATTGCCACCCGATACCATCCCCCTCTCTTTTCTATCCTGACCAGCCCCGCCAGGGTCTGGATTGCTAGCTCCGATTCCTTAAATTCCCCCTTTAGTTCCAGATAATGAGCCAGACAGCGAATTCCGTTCCCGCACATTTCTGCTTCTGAGCCATCCGCATTAAAAATCCTCATCCGCCATTGTGCAGAGGGAATTTGGCTAGGCAATAAAAGTAAAATTCCATCCGCCCCGATTCCAAATCTTCTCCGGCAAAGTTTTTTGACCAGCTCCGGGGAAAGTTCAAGCTCTTTATCCCGGCAGTCAAAAAGAATAAAATCATTTCCCAAGCCTTCTAATTTGTAGAATTTTTCTGGCATTATTCTTTCAGAAATTCTGGGATTTCCTCTTTTGCAATTAAATCCTGATAGGTTTCCGGATGGCGAATAATATAATAATCCTTTCCAGAAACCAAAACCTCTGCCGGACGGGGCTGTGAGTTGTAATTACTTGCCATCACAAATCCATAGGCACCGGCACTCATTACCGCGAGCAATTCTTCAGGCTCCAGCTCCGGGAAAGCTCGGTCTTTGGCAAGAAAATCCGTGCTTTCACAAACAGGACCCACCAGGTCTGCTAGATTGTCTTTTTTAGCGGGTTTTTCTATGACCGGAAGCACCTCGTGATATGCTCCGTAAAGAGCCGGACGAATCAACACATTCATCCCACCATCCACAATGATAAATTTCTTGCTGGAGGTTGATTTAAGATAAAGAACCTTTAAAAGTAAAACCCCGGCATTGCCCACCAGCACCCTTCCTGGCTCCAGAATCAATTTACAACCGATTTCTGAGGCAACCGCGATAATTTCCCGGGCATATTCCTTGGGCAGAGGGGGATTTTCTTTTTGGTAGGTAATTCCCAGTCCCCCGCCTAAATCCAGATATTTTATGTCCAAGCCCAAGCCCCTTAGCTCCACCACTAACTCCACCAGTTTGGTAAGAGCCTCTACAATTGGTCCCAGCCTTACCAGCTGGCTTCCAATATGACAATCCACCCCCACTATTTCCAGATTTTTAAACTGACGCCACTTGCGGTAAAGCTGGAGAGCTTTTTGCACTTCTATTCCAAATTTATTCTCCCGAAGTCCGGTGGAGATATGAGGATGGGTTTTGGGGTTAACATCCGGATTTATCCGGAGGGCAACCCGGGCTTTTTTCCCTAGCTTTCCTGCCAGCTGATCCAAAGCCTCCAGCTCTCCTTCACTTTCCACATTAAAAAGAAGAATCTCTTTTTCCAGGGCATATTCCAGCTCCTGTGGGCTTTTGGCAACTCCGCTGAAAACCACCTTGCTGACATCTCCTCCGGCACTCTCCACCCGATACAGCTCTCCTCCGCTTACCACATCAAATCCACTTCCCAAATTGGCAAACAACCTTAAAACCGCAATATTGGAAAGTGCTTTCACTGAATAGCAAACCAGATGGTCTATTTCCTCAAAAGGCTGGTCAAATACCTGATAATGCCGGGTCAGAGTGGCGGTGCTATAAACATAACAGGGGGTTCCCACTTCTTCCGCAATTTTTCTCAACGGAACCTCTTCACAATATAATTCCCCACTCCGATATTTAAAATGATGCAATCCTTGCGCCTCCTTAAAACCGAAGCCATCCTAAAGGATGGCATATAAAAATTATAAAAGCTGGCTCGGGCTTTTGCAAGAAATTATCTTTTAAAAAGATTCAGCGGTAGTTTGCCGGGTCTGGAATTCCTGCCTGCTCAAAGGCTTTTTTCCGGATCAAACAGGCATCGCATTCTCCACAGGCTCTCCCCTCCTCATCCGGGTCATAGCAGGAAAGGGTTAAAGAAAAATCCACTCCCAGCTCTGAACCGGTTTTGATAATCTCTGTCTTGCTCATATGAATCAGGGGCGCCCAGATACGAATCAGCCTTCCCTCCTGAGCGGTTCTGGTTGCCAGATTAGCGGTTCGCTCAAAGGATTCAATAAATTCCGGTCTACAATCCGGATAACCAGAATAGTCAACCGAATGTGCCCCGATTACCACTGCATCTGCACCCAGCACCTCTGCCCGAGCAACTCCAATGCTCAAAAAAATTAAATTCCTGGCAGGAACATAAGTGGGAGGAATATCTTTCCCGATTTCCTGCTCGCTTCGCTTTTTAGGAACTTCTCCCTGAAAAAGCACTGAGCCCCCGAACTGAACCAGAGGAAGCGGGAAAATAATATGCTCCTTAAATCCCAGATGCTGGGCAATCTTCCTGGCAGATTCCAGCTCAAATTTATGCCGTTGCCCATAATCAAAGCTGAGCCCGTAAAGCTCATAACCAGCTTTTTTTGCCAGAGCAGAACTCACCGCAGAATCTATCCCTCCGCTGAGCAAAACTACTGCTTTTTTCTCAGGGTTCATTTTTTTTCCTGCCTTTTCTAGAAAAAGGTTGAGTGTAATCACATTCTGGATAACCAGAGCAGGCAAAAAATAGCCCGTATCTTCCTTTTTTCAATTTCAGCTCCTTCCCGCATTTGGGACAGGTGCGAGAGCTTTTTTCTACAATTTCTATTTCTCCATTTTCTTTCCGGCGAAAATTTTTAATATTTTTGCACTCGGGATATCCACTACAGGCAAGGAATTCTCTTTTTCCAACCTTCTTTATCTGCATCTCTCTTCCGCACTTCTCACATTTGATTCCGCTTTTTTCTCCGGGCTTGATTTTTATCTTACCCTGCTCATCCTTTTCAAAATCTGCGGTAAATCTGCATTTCGGATACCCGCTACAACCAAGAAACTCGCCATATTCCCCCTGACGAATAACTAAAGGCTTTCCGCATTCCGGACAGGACAACCCTGTCTCTCGCTCAAATTTGGGAATAATCTCTCCATTTTCTCCCCGCTGAAAATTGGCAGTGAAATCACAGGCAGGAAAACCACTGCAGGCAAGAAATTCTCCCTTCTTTCCCCAGCGAATTACCAGCTCCTTTCCGCACTTGGGACAGGGAATATCCGTAGGAATCTCCGCCTTAATTTCATCTATGACTTTGGGAGCCTTTTCTAACTGATGAGAAAATTCCTTGAAAAAGGAACGAAGCAAATCCACCCAAACCAGCTTCCCTTCCTCTATCCGGTCAAGCTGGCTCTCCATCCGGGCAGTAAATTTAACATTGACCAAATCCGGAAAGCTCCGAATTAAAATCTCGTTTACCAGATACCCAAGTGGGGTGGGGCGAAAAACCCCTTTTTCTTTTTTAACATATCCCCTCTCCTGAATGGTGGAGACAATCTGAGCATAGGT
>CAZKMM010000102.1:3725-6180 GCA_964553915.1 uncultured bacterium | reverse complement strand
GGCTTCATCTGGCTGGCTAAAAAACGCTGATAAATTAACTGATAAAGCTTAAACTGGTCAGAAGTGAGATATTGCTTTACCTTCTCCGGGGTATAATCCATTATGGTCGGGCGGATTGCCTCATGCGCCTCCTGGGCTCCTTTTCTGCTTTTATAAATATTGGGCTTGGAAGGAAGATATTCCTCTCCATAAATCTCCTTGATTTTCTTTCTCACCTGAGAAATCGCCTGCTCACTTACCCGAACCGAATCTGTGCGCATATAGGTAATCAATCCCACCCTGCCTTCTGGACCCAGATCAACCCCTTCATATAACTGCTGGGCAATACTCATTGTTTTCTTGGCAGAAAACCCCAGCCGGCGGGAGGCTTCCTGTTGAAGCCGAGCGGTAATAAAAGGCTCCGGGGGTTTTCTTCTCCGCTCCTTTTTCTCTACCTTCGCTACCTGAAAAACTTTGCCCTTTAATTGCTCAATAATCTCCTCTGCCTGTTTTTGGGAGGAGATTTTTATTTTCTTACCGTTAAATTCTATCAGCCGGGCGGAAAATTCTGGAGGAGCTTTTCCCTGAAATTTCGCATCTATGGTCCAGTATTCCTCGGGCTTAAATTTCTCTATCTCCCGCTCTCGCTCGCAAATCAGCCGAACCGCTACGGACTGAACCCTGCCAGCACTGAGCCCGGACTGAATTTTTTTCCAGAGCAGGGGACTGATTAAATATCCCACCAAGCGGTCAAGGATTCTCCGAGCCTGCTGGGCTTCAAACCGGTCCTGGTTCAGCTCCCCGGCATTTTCTATGGCTTCTTTTACTGCCTGCCTGGTAATCTCATTGATTAAAACCCGTTTAATTGGCTTCTTGCTGTCCCGAATTAAATTAGCAATGTGCCAGGCAATGGCTTCTCCTTCCCGGTCCGGGTCTGAAGCAAGATAAATCCGGGAGGCTTTTTGCGCCGCTTTTTTTAATTCCTGGGCAACCTTTTTTTTCTCAGGAAGAATCTGATATTCCGGCTCAAAATCCTTTTCTATTTCTACCCCAAGACGCTGTTTGGGAAGGTCAACAATATGCCCGATGCTTGCCTTAACCATATAGTCCCTGCCCAGATACCGGGCGATGGTTTTAGCCTTTGCCGGGCTCTCAACAATCACCAGATTCTTCTCTACATTGGTATGAGCTTTTTCCGCCATTTTCCTCCTGCCAGTTTTTCAATCAGTCCTTCCAGCTCCAGCTCAATTAAAGCGGACTGCACCTGGCTGGAATCCAGCCCGCTCTGGCGAATCAATCTATCCAGCTCCACAGAACCTTCTTCCGGCTCTGGAATTAAAGAGTAAATTCTTTGCTGAACTTCTGTCAACTCCGGGCGGAGAGGAGAGGAAAAAAGTGGAGCGGTTTTATCCTGGGAAATTGCCAGTTGAGGAAATAAATCCTCTACAATATCCTGGGCATCCTCTACTAAAATTGCTCCCTGGCGGATAAGTTGGTTGGTAGCTTTTGCCCAGACGGTTCCGGCATTACCCGGCACCGCAAAGACCACCCTTCCCTGCTCCAGAGCCCAGCGAGCAGTGAGCAAAGCTCCGCTTTTCGGATTGCTCGCCTGAGCCACCACCACTCCCAGCGAAAGACCAGAAATAATCCGGTTCCTTTCTGGAAAATTCTCCCGATTCGGGGGTGTGCCCAGAGGAAACTCGCTCAATACCGCTCCCTGCTCAACTATCCGCTGATAAAGAGAAGCCATCTCCGGAGGATAAATCACATCTATTCCGCTCCCCAGAACCGCAATACTCCTTCCTCCAGCTTCCAGAGCTGAAGCCTGAGAAATGGAATCTATCCCCCGGGCAAGTCCGCTCACCACGGTTATCCCGTATCTTGCCAGTCCGGAGCCGAGTTTTTTTGCCATTACCTCTCCATATTCATTATGATTCCTGGAGCCCACCACTGCCACTGCCCGCTGGTCTTTTTCCTCCAGCCTGCCCTTTAAGTAAAGAAGCGGAGGGGGATTGGGAATTTGAAATAAATTCTCTGGATACTGGGGAGAATCAAGAGTTATGAGCTTTACTCCGAGCTGGTCGCATTTGTCCAGCTCCTTTTGGGCAAATTCAATCTGCTCTTTTTTGAAAAGCTCTCTGACAATTCCTTTGCCCGCCCCGGTTATTTTTCTAAACTCATCTTCCGGGCAGGAGAAAATTTTTTCTATATCTTGAAAATACTCATAAAGCCTTTTAATCCTTACCTTACCCAATCCATTTGCCCGAGCCAGCCGAAGCCAGAGCTGAAGTTTCTCTGAACTATCCATTTAAAGCCTTTTGTTTATCTTTTAATTTCCGGTTTGTCAATTGATGGCATTTTTTCTTTTCAGTTTTAAAACCAATCGGGCAATTTTTTGAGAATCTGGTTTAATTCTCACCCTCTCACTAACCCCATAGCCAGGAACCCAGAGCAAATCCCGCTGGTCGCTTACCAG
>CAZKMM010000102.1:0-3625 GCA_964553915.1 uncultured bacterium | reverse complement strand
TCTCCACTCGCTTTTCAGCTCCAGAAGAAAATCCTGAGAAATCTCAAGCTCCAGCTTTTCGCCAATCTCAAATGCTCTTGGAGAAAATTTCGCTTCTGCTTCTTTTCCTTTTTTAATTCTCAAAGAATTATAGCTTTTATAAATTTTAATTCCCCCGGGCAGGTCTAGCTCAAAACTGGTTTTTTCCGAATCCAGATACTCCTCCAGCTGAAAGATATGCTCTGCGGTTATCCTTCTTAAATCTCCTTTTAATATCTGAATTGCCCGGCGAATCAATCCCCGCTGAACTGCCCGGGGCAGAGCCACAAACTCCGAAACTGAGAATTCCACCGCATCTTTTCTGAATTCTGCCCTTTGCTCAAACTCCCGGGCAAAATATTTTTTTAAAAACCCTTCATCCTCTCTCAATAACTCGCAGGTGCGGGAAATAACCTGAATCAAATTGGGATTGTATTCTTTGAGCAGAGGAATCAGCTCCTGGCGAATCCGGTTCCGTAAAAAGCTCAAATCCAAATTGCTGGCATCCTGACGAAAAGGAAGATTTCTTTCTTTTAAATATTCATAGATTTCTTCCCGACTGGTCTCAATTAAAGGTCTAATAAATTTTTCCCTAACTGGTGGCATCCCTGCCAGACCCAGCATTCCCGAGCCCCGGAGCAAGTTCAGGAAAAAACTCTCCACCCGGTCCCCGGCATTATGCCCCAAAGCGACCCGCTCCAGAGAAAACTCTTTGGCTCTTTCCTCCAAAAATTGATAGCGAAGTCTCCTTGCTTCCTCTTCCAGAGAGCCTTTTTTCTCCTTCCACCAGTCTTCAGGTGCATAGGAATAAACAAACTCCAGACCATAATTTTCCGCCAGGCTCCTTACCAGTTCTAAATCTCTATCTGCCTCTTTGCCCCGAAGCCGATGATGATAATGAGCCACTATCAGAGCCAGCTCATATTCCTCCCTGAGCCGAACCAATAAGTCAAGCAGAGCAACTGAATCCGGACCACCAGATACCGCCACCAGAATCCGGTTTTTAGCTGAAAGCATCTGGTAGCGGGAAATTGTCCCCCGAACCTTATCCAGCAAATCCATCATATTTGCTTATAACTTGTTTATTTTTGATTGGCAAGCCCTAAAATCAGATTCCAGAATCAAAAATTTTATTTTTTTAACAGTTTTCTCTCCCACCTTAAAACCCAAAATATTGTGGGATTTAATTAAAAAACTCCAGATATTGTAATTTATGGAAATATAAAGAAAATTTTTTCTTTTTTTAACATTTTTTTCTTGACAAGGTATGGATTGGAATATAAAATATGTTCAGTGGAGCAGAAAGGAAAAAATAGGAATATTATGGATAGAAAACTTATCTCTTTCCGGGGTAAGTTTCTCCACAAGCTCGGAGACCAGGGCAGGCTCAGTCTTCCCAGCAATTTCAAACAGGCGTTAAGAAATCGGGGAGTGGGAAGGTTGGTAGCGGTCAGATATCCGGATTGTCTCCGCATCTGGCCCGAGGATGAGTGGGAGAAAAAGGAGCGGGCATTTGAAGAACTCAACCTGGATGATGAGCAAATTGGCGGTTATCTTCGCTATCTCTATGCCAATTTAATGGACATAGAGGTTGACCGTCAGGGCAGGATGGTTTTGCCCGAGCAGTGGAGGAAAGAGCTGGATTTAAAGGAGCAGGTCTGCATTATTGGAATGGGTAATCTTTTTGAGCTCTGGAATCCGGAAAGACATAGCTGGAAGAGTCAGGAGCTGGCTCAGCAATTTTCCCGCAATCGGGATTATGTGGTGGAGATTTTAGGGAGAAAACCGCAGGATGAAACGAATTGAGCGAATACCACATACCGGCACTTACCCGGGAGCTGGTGGAACTTTTGGAACCGGAGCCGGGAATGGTGATAGTTGACGCCACTATTGGGGGCGGAGGTCAGGCTTTGGCAATGTTAGAAAGAATACAAGGAAAAGGACTTTTAATCGGGATTGACCGGGACCCGGAGGCGATTTCTTTTTGCCAGGCACGCTTGAGCTCCTTCGCCCCCAATTTAAAATTATTCAACGCCCGCTTTTCTCAACTGGATGAGGTTTTAGCCCGGTCAGGAATTAAAGAGGTTGACCGGGTCTATTTTGACCTGGGAGTAAGCTGGCATCAGCTTTCTGAGCCGGAGCGGGGGTTCAGTTTCCTCCAGGATGGTCCTCTGGATATGAGAATGAATCCTCATCAAGGAGAACCTGCCTGGAAGATTTTAAACAGGTTGGAGCAAAGGGAGCTGGAAAAAATTTTCAGAGAATACGGTGAGGAGCGGTATTCCCGTCGGGTGGCAAGAGCGATTGTTCGGATGCGGGAGCAGAACGAGGAGCTGAAAAGGACCCGTCAGCTGGCGGAACTGGTGGAGAAGGTGGTGCCCAGGGGGAAGCAGAGGGTCCATCCTGCCACCCGGATTTTTCAGGCAATCAGGATTTATGTCAATCAGGAACTGGAGGAGCTCAGGCTGGGGCTGGAAAAAGCTTTTAATTTCCTGAAAGCCGGGGGGAGAATTGCGGTAATCAGCTATCATTCTTTAGAAGACCGCCTGGTAAAAATTTTTTTCAAAGAGCGGGAAAAAGCCGGGGAATTAAAAATTTTAACCAAAAAGCCTCTCTCCCCTTCCTGGGAAGAGAAAAAACAAAATCCAAAAAGTAGAAGCGCCAAACTTCGCGCTGGAGAAAAAATAAAATGAGCCCGAGCTTAAAAAAAGCCCGAACTCTATATCGCCAGCAATTAAAGGCGAAAAAGCAACTGCCGATTTTCATTTTTTTATTCTGGTTTTTGCTTTTAACTTCAGCCGGGATATTTTCGGTCTGGACCAGCTCTCAGGTTTTGGAAGAGCAATACCGGATAGCTCAGCTCAACCAGAAAATCTCAGAGCTGGAGATAAAAAATCATCAATTAAAGGGGGAGGTGGCAAGGTTAGAGAGTCCTGCTCGCCTGGAAAAAATTGCCCGTGCCCGGCTGGGTCTGGTTTATCCGGAGCCGAGCCAGATTATAAGTCTGGGCAGAAAAGCAGAGCAGGTGCAGGTAGCTTTGCCCTGAAAGAGCCCATCGGAAGGGGGAGAGGAAGTTGAAGGTGAAAGAGACGGATAAACGGTTGCCGTATCGGGCGAAATGTGCTGTTCGATGAAAAGATGAAGCGATCCTGAGGCACCCGGCCGCTTCCCGGGGCACGGTTTGATAAGTTATGGTCAGAGGGATGACAATGCCTGTTATAGAATATAAATTTTTCCGTCAGATTTTTCTACCTTTGCCTGAAACGAAAAGTGTAGAGAAAACATGTTTCAACCGGAAGCAGTGAATGAATTGGTAAAGCGCATGAATGCGCTGAGGAGGCATCTTTGACATTGATGGCAAACGTCAACAAATTACCGAAGAAGAAAAGATCACCCGTGCACCCGACTTCTGGGACGACCCAAAGAAAGCGGAAACGCAGCTCAGGAAAATCTCCGAACTGAAAAAGTGGACTGAAGCCTATGATGAAGCACAGTCATTTGTGGAAGACTTGCAGGTGCTGGCTGATTTTCTGAAAGAAGGGGAGTCGAGTGAGAAGGAGGTGGAGAAGCAATACAGGCAGACTCTGCAAAAAATTGAAGATCTGGA